>NZ_JANSJJ010000124.1:0-39724 GCF_047502715.1 Synechococcus sp. H55.10 | reverse complement strand
AGAGCTTGGTTCTGCGTGGACGCCGCCACCCTCTCCTCCACCGCTAAGTGGGTTAAGAAGGCATTGATCTGCTCGCCACCCATCTCCTTGGGGTGTCGCTTGTTGTGAAACAAGATATATCGACGGATCTGAAGATAAAATTTCTCAGTCTGGTAGGAGTAGTGCTTGACTCGGAGAGCATCACTGACCTGCTCCAAAGGTTGTTGGTGAGGGGGCGCTGGGGTTGGTGGGTAGTAGAGGCGAATAGCGAAAAATTTACATAATATAACAAATCACTGCACCCGACTGGATGCTAGGCTATCTTCAGCACTCTAAGTCATTGACGGCGGGTGAGTTCAACTGATAGGAGTCCTTCCGACAAAGTGCCAGTTATGAAAAGCAACTATGACCTGACAACAAGAGATGGCTTTCGGAGCGCAATCAAAGATCTCCTTGAAATTCCTGTTCTTGGCCAAATTTATGCTCCGTTCTTTTGGATCGCTGATAAGGTCTTCGATTTTCTAGAACCTGGGAAAGCCGTAGAGAAGCAATCGAAGGTAGCCGTTGACCTAATCAAGGCGGGCAAAGAACACGGGGCAAAGCGGATGAAAATTATGATGGATGAGCAGGCAGGCTTCCATCTAGATGTCCCCATTGAGGGGGTAAAAGTGAATGTTGGTGCTGGTAGTAAAGGAAAGGTTTTAATAGATATTGAGTACTCCTAACTCATCGCTGCAGGCGCGACGGCCCTGACGGGCCGCGGACTGAGCTCAAACGTTACCCCACTTGGGAGAACACAGATGCAGCGACAAGACCGTTTCCGCGGGTGTCTTCTCGGTCTTGCCGTTGGGGATGCTATCGGCACTACCGTTGAGTTTCGCCCACGGGGAAGCTTTACACCGCTGACGGATATGGTCGGCGGAGGTCCATTCCATCTCCGTGCAGGCCAGTGGACTGATGATACTTCGATGGCGCTTTGCCTGGCAACCAGCCTTGCTGAGTGCAACGGGTTCGACGCTCATGATCAAATGAGGCGTTATTGCAAGTGGGCCGAGACGGGTTACTTGAGCAGTACTGGGACATGCTTCGACATAGGTTCTACGACCACCTCTGCATTGCGCAGGTTTCGCCAGACAGGAAACCCCTTTGCCGGGTCAAGCGATCCGCGCTTAGCCGGCAATGGATGCATAATGCGGTTAGCGCCGATTCCTATGTTCTTCTTCCCGGACCTGCAAGCAGCAGAACGATTTGCAGCGGAGAGTTCCCGAGTTACTCACGGTGCGGCGGAATGCCTAGACGCTTGTCGTCTTTTGGCGCGGATCATTTGTCGGGCGTTATCTGGTAGCTCAAAGGATGAGGTTGCTCTGGGTGACAGCCAGACATTCGTGGGGGCCGAGAAGATCGTTGCGATTGCCCGTGGAGCCTACTGTCAAAAGCCGGAAGATGAGATACGCGGCTCCGGGTATGTGGTGGACAGTCTGGAAGCGGCGATGTGGTGTTTCGTTCGTTCCCACAGTTTTGAGGAAGCGGTTCTCATGGCGGCAAATCTAGGCGACGATGCCGACACAACCGCTGCGGTATGTGGGCAAGTGGCAGGAGCGTACTATGGTGTACAAGGAATTCCTGTCGCCTGGCTAGAACGGCTTGCGTTACATTTGGAGATTACGGAGCTTGCTGACCGGCTGTACAGCGCGAGCAAGAAGAGAGCGGCATACCGTTATGTTGCCAGCCCTGATAGCTTGTGGGTGATGAGAAGGGATCCCATCTCGTCTACTCTTTACTCCTAGCAGAGATAAAACCGGAAGCAGTGACCGCTTAGGGATCCCCAAGCACGACGCAATCGGCAGATCGAGAAGAACTTCAGCCTTGGGAAACTTGACCTTACTAATCCCGGAAGCACTGCCAGCAAGGGAATCCCAGGAGCTATGCTGGACTGCGGTGTTAGTCATTGAAATCAGTATGCGTGCCTACTACTTACAACATGTGCCGTTTGAGGGTCTCGGCTACATAGAGTCCTGGCTCAAAGCCAAGGGATATCCGGTAACGGGCACAAAGTTTTTTGAATCGACGAGATTGCCTAGCCTGGATGAATTTGACATGCTCATCGTCATGGGCGGCCCTATGAGCGCCAATGATGAAAGGGCGTTTCCTTGGCTAGTGCAGGAGAAGGGGTTTATCCGCAATGCCATTGAGGCCGGTAAGTCGGTTTTGGGCATCTGTCTGGGGGCACAACTGATTGCCAGCGCAATGGGTAGCCGAGTGTTTCCAAATCCCGTTAAGGAAATAGGTTGGTGGCCGGTACAAGGGGTACAGCCCCCTGATGAGCTAACCTTTCGCTTCTCGCCCTCAATTGAGGTTTTCCACTGGCACGGGGAAACTTTTGAGCTGCCACCCGGTGCAATTCACCTTGCCAAGAGCGAAGGCTGTGAGAACCAGGCCTTTCAGCTTGGGCGCTCAGTGATCGGCCTCCAGTTTCACTTGGAAACCACGCCAGAAGCGGCGCAAGAGCTTGTCTCCCACTGCCGCGACGAACTGTTGCCATCTACATATGTGCAATCTGAGGCAGCCATTCTTGCAGCTCCACCCGAAAAGTACCAAGCAATAAACAGTTTGATGGGTGAGGTGCTCTCATTCTTGTGCAGTCGTGGCAGAACCGACCACTTCTAGGGGCACTTCAGCAGGGGCCGCGGTGTAGCGGGGCAATTCTTCTAGGGCCAAGTTGAGCTTGTACATCGGGTCTGAGGTGCGGTAGTTCGGCTCCAGGTGAGTCCGAAACTGTGGCGGCAGGGATCCCGTGGGGCGAAGATTCAAAAAAGTCGTCGCTTAATTTTTGATTCAGGATCCCCTGCTCGGCAGCAGTCTACCCCAATTTGCTGGCGAACAAAGGGCCGGTCGCTAGCTCGCCTGTCGGTCTCCAAGGCAAAACGCCCTGCAATTTATAGACAATAGACAAATAAACGCCCAATTCCTGCCATGACGACTTTGACGCTCAATTTAAGCCCTTTGATAACCCTGACGCGGGCGAATTTTATCCGGCTTTGTGCCGCTAATCCTGAGCTGAAGTTGGAACGCACTGCCCAAGGAGAGCTGGTCATCATGTCTCCAACCGGGGGAGAAACGGGCCACTGGAGCGCCGAGATCACCACAGATCTAACTCTTTGGAATCGGCAATCGGGCCGGGGCAAAACATTTGATTCCTCCACCGGCTTTTCTCTGCCTTCGGGCAGCGACCGCTCTCCCGATTTAGCCTGGATCCCGATTGAGAAGTGGGAAGCTTTGGATCCGGAAGCCCGTCAGGGCTTTCTGCCCTTGTGCCCCGATTTTGTGGTGGAGATCCTCTCGCCCACCGACTCTTGGACTCAAACCCAGGCCAAGATGCAGGAGTACATGGACAACGGCTGCCGGCTGGGATGGCTGCTGGATCCCAAGGGCAAGCGGGCGATGATCTACCGGGCAGGGAAGGCGCCGGAATTGCTGGAAGACCCGCAAACTCTCTCAGGGGAAGAGGTGCTACCCGGCTTTACCTTGCCCATCCGCCAGATCTGGTCTTAGCTGCATCCTGCAACGTTTAGGGCCTACGGCCCGCTAACGGGAAGGGAACCGGCTCCTCGCAGACACAATTCAAACCTACGATGGCCCTATCTACATTGCCGATGCCGTTTGCAACACGCCCTGCCCATGGTCATTCCAAAGGAAAACATCCCGCTGCTTCCGGTCTTTGGGGGAATGCAGCCACCCTCCTACAAGCGAGGGAAAAGAGCCTGGGAGCGGTCAGCGCTGCGTGGCCATAACGAGACTGCAGGAAACTTCCTAGGTTAGAGTGTGTTCGGGAGTACGGGGCTGACGGGGCTCGAACCCGCAACTTCCGCCGTGACAGGGCGGTGCTCTAACCAATTGAACTACAGCCCCAATCGCTGCGAATATCTATTTTGAATCTGGATGAGGATTGTTGTCAATCATGGTGGTGAGTCTGGCAGGGCAGGCCGCAGCCCTTGTGGATAGCGCTCCGCAAAATGGGATCCCAGCAGCGGTGATGCAACAGGTGGCGGATGTGCTCACCCAGGTGGCCCAACATCTGGATCACCTGCAATACACCACCTTGCGCTACCCCGATGGCGGCTGGCTGACGGTGCGGGTGGTAGAAAAGCCCGACCAGACAGAGTCCTCGCCGGGAGGCGAACCGGTCAGCCATGTGTGGATCCCGGCTTTCGGCCACCTGGAAGACGCCCAGGCCACCCTGGCGGAGCTGAGGGAGCGAGCGCCGGAGTTGGAGACTGTGTCTTTTGGGGTTTTGGAGCTGTTGTTCTTGGCGTTGGGCTTTTCCCGGGCTGATGGCATTGTCTTTTACGACCAAGTTGGGAATCGGCAGCAGGGCAAAACCGTGGCCTGCCGAGCTCTGACAGAACAGGTCAACCAATCCCTTCGCAGAGGGGCCTCCCCGGCTTAATGACACTTATCACAAAGCCGGATCCCCGCTCTGCCACCCCCTGTCAACTCAAGATGGCCCCCTGTCGGCGGGCAAACTTCCGCAGCTTCTCGTCCATCCGTGCCCCCCGCAGATCGGCTTTGCAAAAGTTGGTAAAGCGCTTGCTCTGGTCTTCTGGATGGCGAGCCAAACGAACCCTACCGGTCACAGACCAGAGCACCGAGCTGGCCACCAAAAAAGCGATCCCAGCCGCTCCCAACGCATAAACCAAATCACCCGTGGTCAGGCGGACCAGCAAAAAGGCCAGGATACCCGAGCCCAGCAGCCCCCCTAAGCCCGCCAGGATCCCTCCCAACGTCTTGGCCGATCCAGACAGTCGACCCAAAACCTGCAGCCAATAGGGTTGAGGGGTGTTGAAGAGGATGCCGCGCAGATCCGCCCCCTGCAAGTTGGCCCCTGAGAAATCGGCTCCACGCAGATCAGCCTGGCGCAAATCGTAACCGGCTAAGTTTTGGTTGGCAAAGGACTTTCCCCGCAGATCGGCCCCCGCCATGGAAGGGATCCGCGGTGGAGTGGCCGGCTTGATCCGCCCGCCGCTGGTGATGCTGCTGGCTCGGCTCACTTGGGCGAAACCGGTGCTGCTCCCCCACTCAGAGGGGATGGCTACCGGGCTGCCGCCCGTCATTCCCCCCGCGCTGGACTGAGGGAGAGGAGTGGGCGAGAAACCGCCGGAGCGGTGCTTGGCCCAATAGCCGGAGATCACCGAGGAGCCTGGAGACAGGGGAGAGTCGGACAGCACAATGGGCTGGGAGATGGGGCCGCCTACCTTCTCCACCGGGATCCCTTGCAACGCCCGCAAAACCTCGGTAGCGGTGGCAAAGCGCTGGTTGATGGCCGGCTGCAACATGCGATGCAAAATGGCGTCGAATTCGGGGCTGAGCTGTAGGCAATCCGACCAATCCCACTCCCCCGTCTCATGGTTATAAAACCTGGCCGGAGATTGCAACGTCATCAGGTTGATACAGGTAGCCGCCAGAGCATAGAGATCGCTGGAGGGACCGACCGCCTGGCCGGCCACTTGCTCTGGGGGAGAAAAGCCAAGGGAGCGGATCGCAGTCACCTCCGCCGTCTGCTCCTGGGCTGGCCCCAGCTCCTTCACAGCTCCAAAGTCGATCAACACCAGCCGCTGATCCTCCTTGCGGCGAATGAGGTTGGCTGGCTTAATGTCGCGGTGAACGGTGTTGTGGCTGTGGACATAGCTGAGGATCAGCAGCACCTCCTGCATCACCTGCCGGGCCTGTGCTTCCGAAAAGGGCCCATGGCGACGCATTTCCTGCGAGAGGGTAATGCCCTGGATAAATTCCTGCACCAGGTAGAACTTGCCACCTTCCTGGAAGTGGGCGTAGAGCTTGGGGATCTGGGAATGTTCGCCGAGGCGCTCCAACACTTGGGCCTCGCGATTGAACAGCTCCTCCGCCAACTTGGCCAGTTGCGGGGATCCCTCGACCGGGCGCAACTGCTTGATCACCCGCCAAGGTTTGGAAGGCATGTCCTCATCGCGGGCCAAGAAAGTAGCGCCAAATCCCCCCTGGCCGATGCGCTTGAAGGCCCGGTAGCGGTTGCGCAGCAGAAGGGGATGGCCACAGGCGGCACAGGTGGAGGCGTCGGCCGGGTTTTCCGGTTGCAAGCAGGCAGGGTTAAGGCAGTAGCAGTTGGACATACCTTTGGGGTTACCGGCTGGCGATCCGGACAACCGACACAGAGCCGAGAACTGGACAGGCCAGTTGTGATAGATACATACAGGTTAGACCAAGGAGAAACAAATTTTGCACAACTGCCTCAGCTAGGCTGATTCTAGCGTCTGCCCCCCCTGGGGATAATCGGAGAAATCGCTTAGTTTTCCGCGGATGAGGGCGGGGGAAACAAGGTCAAGACAACAAGGGCTAGACTGCCCCGCAGGCAGAAAACTTAGAATTGATAAATACACCCATCCTGCCCTGTCATGTTTCCAGCTCTTTCCGGTGCTGCCATTCGACAAACGTTTCTGGACTTCTACGCCCAGCGGGGCCATCAGGTGTTGCCCAGCGCTTCCCTGGTGCCGGAAGATCCGACGGTGCTGCTGACCATTGCCGGCATGTTGCCCTTTAAGCCGATCTTTTTGGGACATCGGGATCCAGAGTACCCGCGGGTTACAACCGCCCAAAAATGTGTGCGCACCAACGACATCGAGAATGTGGGGCGAACGGCACGCCACCACACCTTCTTCGAGATGCTGGGCAACTTCAGCTTCGGCGACTACTTCAAAAAAGAGGCCATTGTCTGGGCCTGGGAGCTGGTGACGGAGGTGTTCGGCCTGCCGCCGGAACGGCTGGTGGTGAGCGTCTTTCACGAAGATGAAGAGGCTTTTGCCCTCTGGCGAGATGAAGTAGGGATCCCGGCCCACCGCATCCAGCGCCTGGGAGAAGCGGACAATTTCTGGGCTGCCGGCCCCACCGGCCCTTGCGGCCCTTGTTCTGAGATCTACTACGACTTCAAGCCGGAGCTGGGGGATGAGCGGATCGATTTGGAGGATGACTCCCGCTTCCTGGAGATCTACAACCTGGTGTTCATGGAGCTGAACCGGGATAGCGAGGGTCACTTGATGCCGCTGGCCAAGCAAAACATCGACACCGGCCTGGGGTTGGAGCGGCTGGCCCAGGTGCTGCAGGGGGTGCCCAACAACTACGAGACCGACTTGATCTTTCCCATCATTCAAACGGCGGCTGGGATCGCCGGGCTGAACTACGCCAAGGCCGACCCAGAGCAGCAGATCTCCCTGAAGGTGATCGGGGATCACGCGCGGGCGGTGATGCATTTGATTGCCGATGGGGTGCTTCCTTCCAATGTGGATCGGGGCTATGTGCTGCGGCGGCTGATCCGGCGGATGGTGCGCCACGGGCGGCTCTTGGGGATCGGCGAGCCTTTTACCATTCCGGTGGTAGAGACCGCGATTCAGTTGGCCGAGGCTGCCTATCCTCAGGTGCGGGAGCGAGAAACCCTGATCAAAACCGAGCTGCAGCGGGAAGAGGAGCAATTTCTCAAGACCCTGGAGCGGGGGGAACGGCTGCTGCTGGATCTGTTTGCTGCCGTCGAATCTTCCCCTGGCAACGGCGGCTCGCCAAAGCAGATCTCCGGTGCCGACGCTTTCAAGCTCTTCGATACCTACGGCTTCCCGCTGGAGCTGACCCAAGAAATTGCCCAGGAACGCGGCTTCAGCGTGGATCTAGAGGGCTTTGAGCAAGAGATGGAGAAACAGCGGCAGCGGGCCCGCGCCGCCCACCAGACCATCGACCTGACGGCCCAGGGATCCCTGGACGAGCTGGCCGATTTTCTCAGCCAAACAGAGTTTTTGGGCTACAGCCAATCTTCTGCCCGCGGCGTGGTCGAGGCCCTGTTGGTGGAAGGAAAATCGGTGCCCCAAGTGGAGGCAGGGCAAGCGGTGCAGATTGTCTTGGATCGCACCCCTTTCTATGCCGAATCTGGCGGGCAAATCGGCGACCGTGGCTACCTCTCCGGCGACGGCTTGCTGGTGCGCGTGGAAGATGTGCAAAAGCAAGGGGATCTGTTTGTTCACTTTGGCCGGGTAGAACGCGGGATCCTGCGGGTGGGGGATCCGGTGCAAGCTCAGATCGACTTGGCCTGTCGGCGGCGCGCCCAGGCCCACCACACCGCCACCCACCTGCTGCAGGCAGCCCTGAAAAAAATTGTCGATCCCTCCATCAGCCAGGCGGGATCCCTGGTGGCCTTTGACCGGCTGCGCTTTGATTTCACCCTCTCCCGACCCGTCACCCCCGCGGAGCTGGAACAGGTTGAAAACTTGGTGAACACCTGGATTGCCGAGGCCCATGCGGCTCAGGTGGCCATCATGCCCTTAACGGAGGCCAAAGCCAAAGGAGCCGTGGCCATGTTCGGGGAAAAATACGGCGCCGAGGTGCGGGTGATCGACTTTCCGGGCGTTTCGATGGAGCTGTGTGGTGGCACCCATGTCAACAACACCGCCGAGATCGGCCTGTTTAAGATCATCGCCGAGACCGGGGTGGCTGCCGGGATCCGTCGCATCGAGGCTGTGGCCGGGCCGGCGGTGCTGGAATACCTGAACGAGCGGGACAAGGTGGTGCGGGAGCTGAGCGCCCATTTCAAGGCCAAGCCCCAGGAACTGCCGGAGCGGGTCGCCGCCCTGCAGGCGGAGCTGAAGGCCGCCCAAAAAGAGCTGGAGGAGGTGCGCAGCCAGTTGGCTTTGCTGCAGGCCGAACGTTTGTTGTCCGCGGCGGCTGCCGTCGGAGATCTCAAGATCTTGGTGGCGGAACTGGGATCCACCCCCGCCGAGGCCCTCAAAACCGCCGCCGAGCATCTGCTCCACAAGCTGGGGCAAGGGGCGGTGGTGCTGGGCTCGGTGCCGGAAGCCGGCAAGGTCAGCCTAGTGGCCGCCTTTAGCCCGGCGGTGCAGCAACTTGGCCTGAAGGCAGGCTCCTTCATCGGCGAGATCGCCAAACTCACCGGGGGGGGCGGTGGCGGACGGCCCAACTTGGCCCAAGCCGGTGGCAAGCAACCGGAGAAACTGGCAGAGGCTTTGCAGGCGGCCCAGGAACGGTTGCAAGCAGAGCTGATCGCGGCGGCGGGGCGGAGCTCTTAACTTCCTTCTCCCCCTGAGAGAGGGCGGAGGGGAGGGAAGCGGCCCGGAGCGCTCGCGGTGCGTCTCCCGCCTGAACCGCTGGCGGCTGTCCGGCCAAGATCCCCTCTGTTGACAGCGCGCTTTGAGGTGAACTCAGGTGAACTTAAATGCCGTCGTAGGGAACGGTGTCTCCGTACCCAAGATGCTCCTCGTCTGATGAGGCGGTGGGCTGCTGCTCTTGTGAAGAATCTGCCGGCTCCCCCTCATCCACCAACACCAGCACCCGCACAAGTTGATTTTTGGGCAATTGTTCCTGCGCCTGCACAGGCAAAATCAGTTGACCTTGGCTGTCGGTGCGAGCCCAGAACTCGTGTGCTTTCATGCTATCTACCTGGGATGGCGGGGAAAGAAAATCTTATACCAGCTTGCCCCAGGCTCTGCCACAGCCACGGGATCCCTACGCCAAGCTCGCAACCCAGCCCGCATCCGTTGCCGCTTCTGGGCGCGCAGAAAAGAGCCGGGGATCCTGCCATCCCAAATGGGAATGGATCGGCTTCCAATCCTTCCCAACTTGACAGTGCTTCAAGCTGCTGAGGGATCCCCACTTGGTTGTTTTGCATACATGGGCCCAATCCTCAAAAAGACGGGGCTGTAGACCCAGCTTTTGAGTAAAAATTCTTCCTGCTTACAGTCTTGATGCAAATCTTGCCTGTCGTGTCTGAGGGCTGCATCGCAAAGCTGTTAAGATCGGCTCAGCACAGCGATGCCGATCAACAAAAATGCAAGTCAAGAGATGGTTAAAAATCAGTTAAAAACTGGAAATCTCTGGGTTAAGCATTCCAAGACGCATCGGTGTCATCTTGCACTTTGGAGCTTGTTTGGCAATGGTTAAGAGTTTGTTTTCGCTGGGCCGCTCTGCCGTCCTGTTGAGTTTGGGGTTGGCCTTTGTAATGGGATCCCCAGCTTCATCGCCGGTCTTTTCTCAGAGGAGAGCCGGGGCAGAGGGTAAGGTGATCCGGCCTGCTGCCTCGACCAATTTTTACTCGCTATTTTTGGCCGAGATCATCAACGAGGGGTTGCGGGAACTGGGCTATCAGGTTGAGCCCACGCAACAGCTTCAGGTGGCTTTGGCCCATGCCGCTCTGGCCAGCAACGACGTAGATTTTCTCACGGCCCATTGGGAAAACCTGAACTACCCGATGATTGTGAACAATGGCGGTGAAGAGCGGCTGCAGCGGGTAGGGGTGTTGGTGGACAATACGGTGCAGGGTTATTTGATCGACAAAGCGACTGCAGAAGCCCATGGCATCCAAAATCTGGGGCAGTTGCGCGATCCCCAAATTGCCCGCCTCTTCGACAGCGATGGCAACGGCAAGGCCGACTTGGTGGGGTGCAACCCCGGCTGGGGCTGTGCGGCGGTTACCGAACATCACCTAAAAGTTTATGAGCTAACCGACACCGTCCAGTTTGTGCAGGGGGAATATGACGCTCTGATCGCCGACACGATCACCCGTCTGCAACAGGGGGAGCCCATCTTGGCCTATGCCTATTCCCCCCATTGGGCAGGAGCTTTCCTGAAGCCCGGCGAGAATGTTGCCTGGCTAGAGGTGCCCTTCACCAGCTTGCCGGCGGAGCAGGCGGATGTCAGCACGGTTAACACCCTCGTGGATGGCCGCAATTTGGGCTTTGCGGTAGATCGCATTCGAGTGGTGGCGCGGGCAGACTATCTGCGGGACAACCCAGTGGCGCGGCGGTGGCTGGAGCTGGTTTCCATCCCCATCGAGGATGTGAATGCTCAGCAAAAGCGGGTTCACGACGGAGAGAGATCCCCTGAGGATATCCGCCGTCATGCGCTGGAATGGATTGCGGCAAATCGTCAGCTCTTCGACCGTTGGCTGCAGCAGGCGAGGCAGGTGGTCAGGTAATGGCGGATCTCACTCTGCTCTGGAGTGGCCTGCTGGATCCCTTTGATCAGGTGCGCATCCCCTTGGAAAGCTGGGTCAGCAACGGCGTCCAATGGTTGGTTGCCCACTTTCGGCCTGTGTTTCAGACATTGCGGTTGCCCATCAACAGCTTGCTGCGCAGCCTGCAGCACCTCCTTCTCGCTACCCCTCCAACGGTGGTGCTGGCAACTCTGACGGCGGTGGCCTGGCAACTGGCGGGTCGCCAGGTGGGGATCTTCGCCTTTTTGGCCCTCAGCCTCATCGGCTTTGTCGGCGCTTGGCAGCCGGCGATGGTGTCTCTGTCTTTGGTGCTGACGGCTGTTGCCATCTGCCTGCTTCTCGGGATCCCGCTGGGGGTGCTGTGTGCCTGGTCGGATCCCTTTGAGAAGCTGTTGCGCCCGCTCTTGGATGCGATGCAGACCCTGCCGGTGTTTGTTTACCTGGTGCCGGTAGTTATGCTCTTCGGCATCGGAGAGGCGCCCGGCGTGATTGCCACGGTGATCTATGCCTTACCGCCCCTGATTCGCCTGACCAACTTGGGCATCCGACAGGTGCCCGAAGAGGTGGTGGAGGCAGCTTTGGCCTTCGGTGCTACTCCCCAGCAGATCCTCTGGGAAACTCAGATCCCTCTGGCCATGCCCACCATCTTGGCCGGGGTTAACCAAACCGTGCTTTTTGCCCTGGGCATGTCGGTGGTTACCTCCATGATCGCGGTGCCGGGGCTGGGGCTGGTGGTGCTGCGGGGTCTCAACGGCCTCAACGTGGGCATGGCGGCCACCGGCGGGCTTGGGATCCTGTTGCTGGCCATTCTGCTGGATCGGGTCACCCAACGGGTTGGGCAAGCAGACTTTCAGCGCTTTTGGTATCGGCGCGGGCCGATTGGCTGGGCCTGGCAACGCTGGCAGCAGTGGCGAATGCGCAGGCAGCGCGAACTTGGCTGAGATCTCTGGCCGTTTGGGCGTTATTGGAACGTTGCTCGGACTCTCCTCTCCCAACAGGGGAAAAGGGAGTACGTGACGTACTCCCGCACTCATGCTGACGCATAGAGTGCGGGCTTCAAGGACTACGTCCCGCTTCGCGAACAGTGACTCCTGCGCGATAGCAGGACATTTCCTGAGCTTTAAGAACGGGACGCCCCACCGCTCTGGATTTAATAATGAGTGCCGAGTTTTGGTCTCGGCCAATACTCAACCCGCAATGCGGACAATCATGCCACCGCTCATCTAGCTTTTTGGGCACATCTCGACCGCACCCTGAACACTCTTGGCTGCTGCCGCGGGGATCCACTGCAATGGTCAGCAACCCAGCTCTCTCGGCCTTGGCTGCCAGAATTTGCAGGAACTGACCCCAACCGGCATCATGGACAGACTTGGCCAACCTTGTCCTGGCCAGACCTTTGATGTTCAACGCCTCATGGGCTATGTGCTTCCTTGTCTGCACAAGTTTGTGGGCGGTTTTGTGGTGGAAATCTCGGCGCTGGTTGGCCAGTTTCTGGTGCACCTTGGCCAGGCGTTTCACCGCTTTCTTGTAACGGTTTGACCTTTTCTTTTGCCTGGATATGGCCTTTTGCAACCGCTTCAGCTTCTTCTCCGTCCGTCGATAATGTCGGGGCACCTTAACCGATTCCCCGCTATCCGTTACCAAAAAATCATCAAGGCCCAGGTCTATCCCAATTGTGTTTTCCCACGCTGGGGTGTCAGGGTTCAATTCAGGGACAGACGGAGCCTGCAAACTCAAGGTCACGTACCACCCATCAACCTTGCGGGTGAGGGTTGCCGTTTTGATCACAAACCCCAAGGACTCCGTCCCGCTAGCGCGAACGGGAACCAGGACCTTGGTATTGACCAAGTCTCGTTTTTGGGAGTAGAAGGTGGGCTGGTCTTTCAACTGGGGCAGGTGACAGACCGTTAAGGAGCAAGCATGAATGTCACAGCGATTTTGCTCCCACCAGCGGAAGCGTTCTGCCAAGCGATAGTTATACTGCCTACGCAGCGGCTCAAGCCAGCCGTCCATCCAGGCGACTTGCCTGGGAGTAGGACGCAAGCGGTACTGGTAAGCAGTTCTCATGATGGGAGTATTATACCTATTCACAACTGGGATGTTCCCGCCTCTCCCAAGCGGCTCTGACCCTACGGGTACAGAGCGGGGCTTCTCGGCGGATTAGCTAAAACTTTTCTAGAATGACCGTGTTTGTTAAAGAACATCATCCATCATGAGTGCTCGTGAGGCCCAAAATCGACCCAAGATCCCCAAAATCCGTATTGAACATCTGACCAAAGTCTACGGCTCCAATCCCCAAGCAGCCTTGGCCCAAGTGCGGCAGGGGCTGGATCGGGAAACTCTCTTTCGGCGTACCGGCCATGTTCTAGCCGTCAACGACGTCTCTCTGACCATTGATCAGGGGGAGCTGTTTGTCATCATGGGCCTCTCCGGCTCCGGCAAATCCACTTTGGTGCGCTGTCTGAATCGGCTGATCGAACCCACCAGTGGGAAAATCGAGGTGGATGGTGAGGATATTCTTCAGGTCGGCCCCGGTCGTTTGCGCCAGATCCGCCGCCAAACCATGGGCATGGTGTTTCAAAAGTTCGCCCTCTTTCCCCATCGCACCGTCTTGGAAAACGTGGAGTATGGGCTGAAAATTCAAGGGGTGGAGCCCCAAATCCGGCGGCAGCGAGGGCTGGAAATGCTGGAGATCGTGGGCCTCAGAGAATGGGCGGATCGTTATCCTGCCGATCTCAGCGGGGGCATGCAGCAACGGGTGGGCTTGGCGCGGGCACTGGCCACCGATCCCGATATTCTGCTCATGGACGAAGCCTTTGGCGCTTTGGATCCCTTGATTCGCCGTGAAATGCAGCAGGAGCTGCTGAGTTTACAAGAGCGCTTTCAAAAGACCATCGTCTTTATCACCCACGACATTCAAGAGGCCCTGAAAATCGGAGATCGGGTGGCGATCATGCGGGATGGGGCTTTGGTTCAGGTGGGATCCCCGGCAGAGCTTCTCACCCGACCGGCAGATCAGTACGTGGCCGATTTTGTCCAGGAGGTGAACCGGGCCCAGGTTTTGAAAACCGGAGCCATTACCCGCAAAACCCTATACCTCATTTTGGGCAGGGACTCTCTTTCGGCTGCGGCTGCCCAAATGCGCGAGCATGATCTCAGCACTCTGTATGTATTGGATCGCCAGGGGCGTCCTGTGGGGGTTTTATCTCCGGCGTCTCTGGAACAGGCTCTACAGGCAGGAGAGGAAGATATCCACACAGCAATGCGGACAGACTTTCCTCAAGTTCAGGCTTCCACCAGCTTGGAGGAGCTATTTCGCTACTGGGATCGAGAAGTTCCCATCGCCGTTGTAGATCGAGAAGGGCGCTTCAAGGGCGTAGTGGAACAAGCGGAGCTGTTTTCGGTGGTCGGTCGTCTGGGCCAATCTTGTATCCCATCCAAGGCCTACGGCCCGCTAGCGCGAACGGAAAGGGATCCGGGGGAAGACTCTCTTTTCGCGGTCTAACTAACCATGATCTTCCTGGCCAGAAAAAAATAGGCCAGGGCCGCCACACATCAGCCACTTGGATGATCCTATTGAGGCCGGTAGTCTTGACAAGCAAGGTGAGTTGGCCTCAAAAAATCTCAAAAGCTGCTTCCAGGTAATCAACCAACACATAGCTTGCCCCTTCTTGAGAGGACCGGCGCTCTATCAAGGCGACATCAAAGCGGCAAGACAATTCGCAAAAGTGAGGATGCTGACTCAAGAAGGCCTGGGCAGCTCGGATCAAGCGTCGCTGCTTGGGGATCGCAACCGCCAAAAGCCCACCTTGATCCCAGCTACCGGGGCTGCGGGTTTTCACTTCTACAAAAATCAGCACATCTGCTCTGTGGGCAACCAGATCCAACTCACCCCAACGGCAGCGCCATTGCTGAGCCAGGATCTGCCAGCCTTGCTGACACAGATATTGCCGCACCCAGCCCTCTCCAGCATCGCCTGTATTCTGGCGGGAAGCTCTTCTGGGCAAGGGATCCATGAAAAAATACCAAGAAAAAACCAGTGCTCAGCTCTAGTGGGCGGAGCCATTGCCGTGATATTTGTCGGTGTCGTAAAAGCCGTTGCGGGTGCCGAAGTAAAAACTTGCCAAAGAGAGGGCAAGAGCAACCCCCACCAAGACTAGCTTTGCATCCACGTGGTCTTCTCCTGATTTTTTCTTGAACCGTGACCATGATAACCTGTCTCTCCTGCATAGTTGCGGGAAGCAGCATCAACATCGGCAAGGCACGGCATGTCAGGGATCCCAAAGGGCTACGGGCGCGAACGGAGAGCTTTTCTTGATGAGCTGAGCATGCTACCATTCAGGCTGGAAAGGGAGTAGTCAGGCGGCTTACCGCCCTCTGCATCGACATACTGGCTGAAAACAGCCCGGTGCAAGAGACAAGGCAAGCAGAGGATCTTGCTTTGGTGACGAGACTTTCACTGAGTTCACGCGGAGGTGAGCTTGGTGAGTCCGTCTGACTTCTCCAGCCTTCGCCTCCGGGTGTGAGCCAATTCCACACACAAGAGAGGTTGGAGGCTAAACAATGTGGGCTGGTTTTGCGTCCAGTTTGTTATTGGTCACGGTAGCGGAATTTGGGGACAAGACCTTTTTTACCCCCCTGATTCTGGCTATGCGCCACCCGCGCCGCTGGGTTTTTTTGGGAACGTGGCTGGCTTTGGCCGCTATGACCTTGCTGGCGGTGGTGGCCGGGAAAGTGCTTTTTAAGCTGCTGCCACCCCTGGGTGTGCGAGTGCTATCGGCTGGAGTTTTCGCGGCTTTTGGACTAAGAATGCTCTGGCAAGCTTACCAAATGACTCCCCAGCAGGAGAAGGAAGAAGAGGAAGAAGCCCTCAGACTGGTGGAGCAAGCCGAAGCAAAAGGTGCTGGCCACGGCGGGGCTTGGGCTGTTGTGTGGGAGGCCTTTAGCCTGACCGCCTTGGCCGAGTTCGGGGACAAAACTCAGATTGCTACCGTTTCTTTAGCAGCCACCCATCCGGGATTGAGTGTCTGGGCAGGGGCCACCCTCGGCCATGGGCTGATGGTGGGGTTGGCGGTGGTGGGTGGTCGCTTCTTAGCAGCCCACATCTCTGAACGGGCTGTGCATTGGGTGGGGGGCGGCTTGTTTCTGCTGTTTGCGTTGGTAACCAGTTGGGAATTGTTAGGGTAAACGATTGTAGTTATTTCAAATGGTCATGAAACAGTTTGTTGCATCAGTGAAGCGGAGCACCGAGGAGTGTAGTCGGGTTTGAAATAACCACAACTATAGGATCTGCTTCCGCTTGGACTACAAAATCTCCTCTCGCCTCATATCCCAAGGGTCCGCTCTGTGTTGAGCTGGTCACATTCTGCCTTTTGGCTATAGAACTTCCATGAAGTCGGGAGAAAAAGTTCGGATTATCCAAATTCCTGTTCGATGATCCGCCAGCGGGCAGTAATCACTCCTGGCTCTAAGCTGAGGCGGCTGACAACCTGTTCTAGAGCCTGGTCATCGCGGGTTTGAGTAACCAGCTCCGCTTCGACTTTAACGAGGTCGGGCTTGTTCTCCAGATCTTCGCTGTAGAGAGCTCGCAATTTGAGATGGGAAGGGGCTATGCCCTGCAGCAGCAGAGCGCGCAGGTGGGCTTCCGCATGGCTTTTGCAAATAAATGAACACTCATAGACCAGTTCCAGTTCTGTGCCTTTGAGGGGCTGCTGGTTGATGCGGTAGCCCAGGGGGCGCAGCAGAATATTGGAAATCAGCACAGCTCCTGCCCCAATAGCGGCTTGGGGAATATACCCCGCCCCGGCAAAGGCTCCCACGGCAGCCGCACACCAGATGGTGGCAGCGGTGTTCAAGCCGCGCACGCTGGCCCCTTCTTTGAGGATGACGCCCCCGGCCAAAAAGCCGATCCCCGACACCACCTGGGCAGCAATGCGGGTCGGGCTGCTTTCATCAGGAGTGAGAACTGAGAGCATGACAAACAAGGCTGAACCGGTGGCCACCAAGGTGTTGGTGCGCAGGCCGGCCATGCGCTGCCGCCACTGTCGCTCCAACCCGATGAGGGATCCCAAAATAAAAGCAACCGTTAGGCGGAAGGTGAAGTCGATCCAGGTCATAGGTCAGGCTCCAGTTCTCGTGGAGGAGTGAGGGCTAGTCGGCTACATCTGGGATCCCAAGGGCTTTGGCCGCCTGTTCCAGAGCCTGCCAGAGGGTTTCCAGTTGAGCAAAGGCCACTTCTGGGGCCAGCTTACCACCTGTTTCTAAAGCGCAGGTTATGCTGACTCGATGGGCGTAGCGCTGCAGCAGCAACCGGAACTGAGCTGTGGTGGAAGGAGCTTTCAAGGTCATGGCACACCTCCTGAACGAATAATCGGATTCAATCTCAAACCAGCTCCCCCAGGCCGGGGGTAGCCTGGGAGCCGAAGTTGGACTGCAAGGGGAAAAGAGCGGCCTCAGAGCTCGACTTCAACGCCGACCAGCCAAGCTACCAGGGTGAAATACACCCAGAGACCGGTGAAGTCTTTGATGGTGGTGATGAAAGGGTCTGCCCCGGGAGCGTGGTCAAAGCCCAGCTTTAAGAGGATCCAGGGCAGAATCGCCCCCAGAAAAGCTCCCAAAGTCAACACAATGGCCATAGATAGGCCCACTGCGAGACCCAACTGTGGGATCCCATTCGGTGCTCCCTGCCAGAAGTAAGCAATCACCCCAGCCGCAACCCCTAGAATGACACCAATAATGCCGCCAATACTGGCTTCTCGCAGCAAGTAGCCAAGAAACTGCTTCACGTTGATATGGCCCCAGGCGAGACCACGGGCAAAGATGGTGGTGGATTGGGTGCCAACATTGCCGCCCATATCCATGATCACCGGGATGAAAACAGCCGCCGCTGTAACTGCCTGCAACACTTCCTCAAAGGTTTCAATCACTCCCCCCACCAACATGCCGCCGATCAGGGTGATGATCAAAAAAGTGAGGCGCAAACGCACAGAATACCAGCGGGATCCCTTGACCAGCCGCTCGCTCCACACCTTATCGCGGCTGAGCAAGCTAGCCACCCCGGCCTGGGCCAAAGCCGCATCCGTAGCCTCCTCTTCCACCAAGTTGATCACATCCTCAAAGGTGATATCCCCCACCAAGCGCCCTTCGCTGTCTACCACCGGAATGGCCGGCAAGCCGGAATCCTTAAGCAGGCGGGCTGCTTGCAAATCTCGATCGGTAACCCGAGCAACAATATCCGATCCTTCGATCAGCTCCCGAATGGGTAGGTCGGGATCCACTTTCACCAGCCGCACGGTGCGCACCAGACCTTTGTAGAACCGCTGGTCATCGACCGCAAAGATGACATCCAGCTCGTCGTCCCCCAGTTGGGAGTCGCGCACGCTGGCCAAAGCGGCCCCGACGGTGAGGGTATCGCGCACCGCCAAGTAGCGCAGGTTCATCAGCCGACCGGCACTGCGCTCCGGGTAGTTCAGCAGGATATTCACGGCTTCACGGGCTTCTGGGCTGAGGTTGGCGATCAGCCGCTTGGTAACTTTGGCCGGCAGCTCCTCAAATAGACGCACCCGCTCGTCTGGGGGTAGGGCTTCCACCAGCCGGATCACCTCTGGGTCTTCCATGCTGCGGATGAGATCGGCCTGTTCTTCGGGCCGCAGATACTCAAATACCGCCATAGCTTTGTCTTTTTCCAACAGGCGAAAAGCCAAAACCCGCTGCCGTGGAGAAATCTCCATTAACTGCTGCACCAGCTCGGCAATAGGGGCACGATTGGCCGCTCGCTTGGCGGCTTCCAAAGAGGCGGGAGAGAGAAGATCGCGAAGCATGTTTTGCCGCATAACAAACCTCCGAAGGTTGAAGTTAGCCGGATAAAAGACCCGGAGGGCAACGGCCAACTCGTGCTCCAAAGCTCATGGGAGCCCTGAAGCTGAACGCCTCACAAAGCCTTAGACCCGACTCGAAGCCCAAAAGCCCAAGTCGATAAAAGGGATCCCCTGGCCCACGAACACCTACAAAAGCCAAAGCCAGGGGAAGTCCCCTTTGAAGCACTCCTGATTTTCCCTTTTCCGATGCTCAGGTCGAGCTCTGCTCAGCCCATCTGTTCGTCGCCGACCGAGAGAGCCACCCAAGCCAGAAGCTATTTGAGAAAGCTCTCCTGCCCCTTCGCGTTGGCGAAACGGGATCCTCTCAAGCGACGACTGAAGCTGTCAGCGGGAAAAAGGAAGACACCAGTAGGATGTAGGTCTCCAAGGATTTGATCCCCGAAGAGCGATCCTTGCCGGCCAGTGCTACAACTGCCAGAAGCGTCCATGGTGTTGAACGTTTTCCTCCAAGAAAGTTGAACCGGAACAACCCGGACAGCCTGAAGAGGATCTCTTCAGCCCTTTTTAGGCTAGTTGCCAAAGGGGGATCCCGTCAACCTTTTTCTGTCCGGCATATCCGGTGAACGATCAGCGGAGTGGCTGGGGAGCTAAGATCGGGGTAAGTGAACAAGAGAGCACAACCTCTTCCGGGTTCTGCTCCCAGCCTGACTGAGCAAAATCCCTATCCTGGCGGCTTGTGAGCTTGGGGAAACCGCTGCCCATAAACCTATGGCCACCCTTCCCCTGGTTTCTGTGATCTTGGGCACGCGGCCCGAAGCCATCAAGCTGGCCCCGGTGATCCAAGCCCTGCGCGCCAGTCCCCATCTGCGCACCGAGGTAATCTTGACCGGGCAACACCGGGAGATGGTGGATCAGGTGATGCAACTTTTTGGCCTGCAGGCGGATCGGGATCTAGGGATCATGCGTCCCCGCCAAAGCCTGACCGATATCACCGAAGCCACCCTGCGCGGCCTTGAGCCTTATTTTCAGGAGCGCCAGCCCCAACTGGTTCTGGTGCAGGGCGACACCACCACCGCCTTCGCTGCTGCTCTGGCCGCTTTCTATCAACGCATCCCGGTGGGGCATGTGGAAGCCGGCCTGCGCACGGATGATCTCTACCATCCTTTCCCCGAAGAGGCCAATCGCCGCCTCATCTCCCAGTTGGCCAGCCTGCACTTTGCCCCCACCCCCCAGGCGGTGGAGAACCTTAAGCGCAGCCACGTGGTCGGCTCCATTTACTGCACCGGCAACACCGTCATCGATGCCCTGCTGCAGGTGGCCTCCCTCGGGCTCCCCTGTCCCATCCCTGGCCTGGACTGGGAGCGCTATCGGGTTTTGTTGGTTACCGTGCACCGGCGGGAAAACTGGGGGGATCCCCTCACAACCATCGCCAAGGCCCTGCTGCAACTTTTGGCCGAGTTCCCCGATACCGCCCTTCTGTTGCCCCTCCACCCCAACCCGGTGGTGCGGGATCCCCTGCAGGCCCTGTTGGGATCCCGGGAGCGGGTTTTTCTCACCGATCCCTTGGACTATCCCTGCTGGGTGAGCGCCATGCAGCGCTGCACCTTCATTCTCAGCGACTCCGGCGGCATTCAAGAAGAGGCGCCAGCTTTGGGCAAACCGGTGCTGGTGCTGCGGCAAACCACCGAACGCCCGGAAGCCGTTGCCGCCGGCACCGCCCGCCTGGTGGGCACCCACCCCGAAAAAATCCTGCAGGCGGCCCGAGAATTGCTCACGGATCCCCAGGCCTATGCCCGCATGGCTCAAGCCCAAAACCCCTTCGGCGACGGCACTGCCGCCCGGCAAATTCACCACATCATCGAGCGGTGGCTTAACTCGCAAGGCCCCAAAAAATAAACAGGAACTGAGGAAGCCCAGACCGTTACTGGGAAAACCGTTTCTTTACCTGTCGCTTTTATTAAGATGGCCAGTTAAATGGACTCTGAAGCGAACAAAGAGCAAGAACCATGAGCACAACTGCCACCACCGTTGTCCGGGTGCCGATTGTGGAGGCAACCCCTGAAAATGTGCGGCCCTTTGGCCAACTGCTGGGGGACGATGTAGCCCATCCCGGGTTGGGGATCCCTTTTTATCAGGGGCGTGTTTTAGAAGGGCAGAACATTGACTTTCAATACACCGGCAAGGCCGTCATCCGCACTGCCAAGATCCTGCCCGGCTACCCGCCTGTGCTCTGGTTGGAGCGCCACCTGCGCATGACCCAGTTGTTTGTCGGCCTGGGGCAGGAGCCGTTCATCATGGTGATGGCTCCCCCCAACCATCCCAAAACCCTCCCCGATCTCGACAAAGTGCAAGCCCTGCGATTCCCCCCTGGGCACGGGCTGCTGCTGCACCGCGGCACCTGGCACGATTTCCCCGTCGCCGGCGAGCGCCCCGTTGTCGTGCTGACCGCCAACTCCGAAGAAGTGGTAGAGGCCCTGGCCAGCATGACGACGGCCCAGGAAATGGATCAGGGGGACGTGTTTAAAATTTCCCTGCCCCAGCGGCTGAACGCGGAGATCCATTTGCAGCCGCTCTAAGCCCATGGGCGGATCCCTGACGGCAACCCTCCCCCTGACTCTTTCGGCGCGGAAGCCTTCGGGTAGTTTGTAGAATACCCAAACCTCAGCATTAAAAATCGGCAAAAATTGGCGGTTGGTCTGCCAGGCCCTAATTGGGAGGGGTGAGTATTATCGAATACTCTGAAAAGAAAACGCAAGGTTAGCTTTTAGGCAAGCGCAAGCTCGGCTCCGACCGAAGCGCGCTGGGAGCAACAGTTTGCCCTAATTTGGGATCTATCTACTAGGTGTTCGGGAATACATACCCTTCGATAGGAACCTCGCTTGTACAAAAGAGGAAGCTTAACTGCGAGAGAAGATTCATAGGCAAAGTACGAAAGCTGCATCCGCCTATGAAGATCCACAAACGTCTTCACCGTTGGCATCGGGGGAGAGTTGCCTTATATTAAATCAGCTAGCATGCTCGATATTTGCCAGAATTAAGCTATCTTGAGGGCTGACATGCCATCCAGCAATTGGTCAGACTTCCATCCCCCCAATCCTGGGCAGGGTTTGGAGCAAGCCCAGTCAACGCCTTCCCCCTGGAGTGAGCGCTACGTGGGGGAGGACTCTCAGGTCGAGTACGAGAGAAACGGAGCCCAGACCAAGGCGGCGGATCATCCAGAGGAGAACATGCCGAGCAATGCCGCGAAAATTAAGGTGGTGGGCGTAGGGGGGGGAGGTGGCAACGCGGTCAGTCGGATGGCGGCCAGCAACCTCAAGGGTGTTGAGTTTTGGAGTATCAACACGGATGCTCAGGCCCTTGCGCAGTGCTCGACATCAACGGTGAGCCGTCTGCAAATCGGGCAAAAGTTAACCCGCGGGCTGGGGGCAGGCGGCAACCCGGCCATTGGTCAGAAAGCCGCCGAAGAGTCCAGCGAAGAAATTGCAGCAGCTCTCAAAGGGGCAGATTTGGTCTTTATCGCCGCCGGCATGGGAGGGGGCACAGGGACAGGGGGAGCGCCTGTGGTTGCCCAGATTGCCAAGGCCAGCGGCGCCCTGACGGTGGGGGTGGTGACGCGGCCTTTTTCCTTTGAGGGCAAGCGGCGCGCCAAGCAGGCCGAAGAGGGGATCCAAGCGCTGCAGGAGGCGGTCGATACCCTGATCGTGATCCCCAACGACAAGCTGCTCTTGGTGATCTCCGAGCAAACTCCTGTGCACGAGGCTTTTCGCGTCGCGGACGATGTCTTGCGTCAGGGGGTGCAGGGCATCTCCGACATCATCCTCATCCCCGGCATGATCAACGTGGATTTTGCCGATGTGCGCAGCGTGATGGCCGATGCTGGCACCGCCCTGATGGGCATTGGCATGGGATCCGGCAAGTCCCGCGCCCGCGAAGCCGCCATTACCGCCGTGTCTTCTCCCCTACTGGAAACTTCCATTGAGGGGGCCAAGGGCGTGCTCTTTAACATCACCGGCGGGCTGGATCTGTCATTGCACGAGGTCACAGTAGCTGCTGAGATCATCGCCGAGGCTGTGGATCCAGAAGCCAACATCATCTTCGGCACCGTGCAAGACGAGCGTATGCAAGGGGAGGTGCGCATCACCGTCATCGCCACTGGTTTTGACGGATCGCGGGCCGCCGCCAGCGCTTCTGCACCCAAAGCCTCTGTCGCCAACAAGGTGGGGGTGGGGACGCGCAAGCCCACCTTTCCTAGCCCTGAGCCATCGCCTCGGCAGCCCCCTGAGCCTGAGCCCCCTGCTTCCGGGGGCTTGGACATTCCCGAGTTTTTGCGCCGCCGCCGCCCTCCTTCGTAGGGTAGAGTGGGGGGATGCGGCTATCCTGGTGCCGGTTGCTGAGAGTGGGGAGTGCTTTGGGGTTAAGCCATGAACATTGTTGTCTTGGCAGGGGGTCGTTCGGCAGAACGTCAGGTTTCTTGGGTAACGGGCAAAGCCTGTAAGCGGGCTTTGGAAGATTTGGGCCATCGGGTGAAGCTGATCGACCCGGAGGAGGATCTGCCGCTGCGCCTTTGGCAGGAACAGCAGGCCGGCTGCGACTTCGTCTGGATTGCCCTGCACGGCCCCGGCGGCGAGGATGGGGTGGTGCAGGGGATGCTGGAGTGGCTGGGCCTGCCCTACCAGGGATCCGGGCCGTTGGCCAGCGCTCTGGCCATGGACAAGCTGGTGTCCAAGCAGATCTTTCGCGGCGCAGGGATCCCCACCCCTGAGTGGCTGGTCTGGGATGAAGCGCAACCGCTCTCCTGGGCCGAGTGCGTGGCGCACTTGGGATCCCCGCTGGTGGTGAAGCCCAGCAACAACGGCTCGACGGTGGGGATCAGCATTGTCCAGGATGAGAGGTCATTTGCTCAGGGGCTGGAGTTGGCCAGCTCGGTCTCCTCGCGGGTTTTCCTGGAGCGCTACATTCCCGGCAAGGAGATCACCCTCTCCATCCTCTCCGGCCAGGTTCTCCCGGCGATTGAGATCATCCCCGCCCAGGGGGATTTTTACGATTATGAAGCCAAGTATGCCCCCGGCGGCTCGCGGCACTTGATCCCCTGTTCCCTCACGGGGTCAGGATTGGCCCGCTGCGAGGCGGCAGGGCTGAGGGCCTATCAGGTGTTGGGATGTGAGGGCCTGGCGCGGGTGGATCTGCGGGTGGATGCCGACGAGAACCCCTGGGTGCTGGAGGTGAATACGTTGCCCGGCATGACCCCCACTTCGCTTTGCCCTGATGCGGCAGCGGCGCTGGGGTGGACGTTTACGGAGCTGGTGGAGCGGATGCTGCAGGATGCCCTGCAAAGGGCGGCTTCGACTCGCCCAGCCCCGTCTGGATCCCGGCCTTCACCACAGCCGGCTTGATCCCCAGCCAGGCTGCTTTCTAGAGAAAGAAAAGGAGCAAAACCGCCACCCCCATCCCGACCATCAGCACTGCCGGCCACAGCCAGGCAATAGGGGATCCGCCTTTGCCAGCAGCTTTCTTGCCGGGATCCTTTTCTTTGGGCTCAGGCTGGGGGCCGGCGGAATCGGGAGCAACCAGCGTCAGATCCTGCAGCAGCCGATTGCCTTGCTTTTCCAGCACGAGCGTAGTCTCCTCAGCGCCCAAGAGAGGATCCCGCAGCGGCTCGGTTTGCTGCCACTCGTATTCGGAATGTCCCGAGGTGCGTCCATAGACCGTCACCTGCTCCAGGCCGGATGGGCCAAATGCCTCCAGCGCGGCTCGCACCTGTTGGGTGAGATGGGGGTAGTCGAGCTGGGTTTGCGGGGAGCGGTTGAGGAGAACGTGCAAATGGCCCTGGCGACGTTTGACGGCAATTTTGACAGGGACAGCCAAGCTGGCCTGCAACGCCTGGGCAATCTCAGCTTCCGTCATTGAGTTTTATTCCGGTGAAGGCAAGTTAATTCTAATACAGGCATGGGACAGGCGCTGGGAGTGGCGGCAGCGGCTTCGGGGTAAAATGTAATCCGCATCCCCAATCTGCCCGCCCAGGAGTGATTCCCCGGCAGATCCCGGCATACAACTAGCAGTCTTATGCAAGAAAAAGCCATCGTCCGCAACTATTTCAACACGGTCGGCTTCGAGCGCTGGCGCCGCATTTACGGCAACGAGGAAGTCAATTTCGTCCAAAAAGATATTCGACTGGGCCATGCCCGCACGGTCGAGACGGTGTTGCAATGGCTGGGGGATCCCTCCGGTTTGCGCATTTGCGATGCCGGCTGCGGGGTGGGCAGCCTTAGCTTGCCTTTGGCCGCCCGCGGGGCGCAGGTGTTCGCCAGCGACATTTCCGAGCAAATGGTCAACGAAGCGCGTCGCCGCCAACAGATGGAGCTGGGATCCACAGACAACCCCCAGTTTCAGGTTTTGGATTTGGAAGAACTGACGGGGGAGTACGATGTTGTCGTCTGCCTGGATGTGATGATCCACTATCCCGAAGCCGAAGCCCTGCGCATGCTCAGCCACTTGACCCGCTTGGCCAAATCCCGGTTGATCTTCAGTTTTGCTCCCAAAACCCCCTGGCTGACGCTGCTGAAGAAAGTGGGGGAGTTTTTCCCCGGCCCCAGCAAGACCACCCGCGCCTATCAGCACCGCGAGGCGACGCTGGTGGGCCACCTTGCTGAGTGGGGCTGGAAAGTGCAACAACGGCAAACCATTCAAAGCCGCTTCTACTTTGCCTGGCTGCTCGATCTGGTTCGCTGAAGCCGTCGCCCAGTTACAGTCGTTTCCAATGGCAATGAAACCGTTCGTTGCCTCGATCCCTAACTCCCCTCTCCCTGAGGGAGAGGGGCTGGGGGTGGTCGCGTTAGCGGCGCGGAGCGCTTGGGCTGACTCCCTGAGGGAGAGGGGCCGGGGGTGGTCGTGTCAGGTAGCTTACTTAAGGTTATCCAGTTGCTCCGGCAAGTCGGGATCCGCTAATTTTAGGAGGGCAAGCCGCGCATCGTCCCGCACTCCCCAATCGGGATCGCGGCTGGCGCTTGTCAGCAACTGCCTTTTCAACATCGCGTAAACGGTGGGATCCTCGAGAGCCAATTTCACCTGTTGCCCGAGGATCCCCAAGCTCCAGGCACAGTTGCCGCGGACTGCCGCCACCGGATCGTGGGCCAAACCCCGACAGAGGGCTGCCGCCACCTCTTGCAAGGCCGGGCCAGACAACACCTGAGCTTGAGCCAATTGTCCGAGGGCGCTGGCCGCCCAAAGCCGCACTGCCGCGATATCTTCGGCCAACACTTCCAGCAACGCCGGATAGGCGCGCGGATCTTTGGCATTGCCCAATGCCCACACCAA
Source organism: Synechococcus sp. H55.10 (assembly GCF_047502715.1). NCBI lineage: Bacteria > Bacillati > Cyanobacteriota > Cyanophyceae > Synechococcales > Synechococcaceae > Synechococcus > Synechococcus sp. H55.10. The sequence continues at coordinate 13,594 of NZ_JANSJJ010000124.1, read as the reverse complement.
CCCTTTGCGCACATAGCCGTTCCAATCCCGGCGCAGGCCTTGGATCAGCACTTCCACCTCAGCGGGATCCGGATTGCGACCCAGGGCATAGGCCGCTCCCACCCGCACCAACGGGCAGGGATCCCTGAGCAAAGCCAACAGGCGCGGGATGGCGCGGGGTTCTTCGATCTCACAGAAGGCGCGGGCCGCCTGCATCCGCAAACGGGGATCCGGATCCTGCAACTGCTGCAGCATCCGCTCCACATCCACCTCCGGCGGCGAGTGAGGTGGCAGCTCGTCTAGGGGTTCAAGAGGAGAAAAAGCGTCTTCATGCATGAAAAGGCGCCCACAGGTTGGTGGAGAGGGCGAGCACAAAACTCTCCCCTCCCCAAGCCACGACAGCCGAACCAGCAGCAGAGCTGCTGCCTATCATAAACCGCCGGGGGCCGCCGTCTGATCTGCTCCTGCTGGATACCTGAGCAAGTCCGCTCCTTCCGGCACCCGCGCCGAGCGGATCACATCCCCCACCTGCAGGCGCTCCACCCACTCCATGCCACTGGTGACATAGCCGAACACGGCATAGCGCCCATCCAGGATCGGCAGAGCAGAGAGGGCGATATAAAACTGGGAAGAAGCCGAGTCGAGAGGGCTGGAACGGGCCATGGCCACCGCCCCCAAGCGATGGGGCAAGGCCAGCTTGCTCAGGGCGATGGGATCCTCGATCAACGTGTTGTAGCGGGGGTGAGGCTCTCCGCGCACCTGGATCTCCAGAGGGATGGTGCGCAAGCGGCTGCTGCCCGGCTCTGGGGCGCCGCCGGTGCCATCTCCCCGCGGATCCCCGCCCTGCACCACAAAGGGCTGGGGATCTTTCTCCACCCGATGGAAGGTGAGACCGTTGTAAAAGCCCCGCTGCACCAAATCCACAAACTGGCCGGCGGTAAGGGGCGCCTCCTCTCCGCGGATCTCCAAGAGGACCTTGCCCACTCCTTCAGCAGTTTGCACCTCTAGCTCCACCACTGCCTTCCCTTGCAGTTGCGGGCGATGGGCGTAGGCCGGCGGGATCCCAGATGGAGAGCCAGAAGAGGGGGGCGCACTGCGACAAGCGAACAGACCGAGACAGAGGTACCCCAAAGCTAAGCCCAATCCCACTCTGCCGCGGCTCATTCGCCCCAGCTTGGCGAATTTCATCTGCCCCTTCTCCCTTTTTCTTTATCGATCCAACCTTCCACGGGGATCCCTCTCCAGACAAAAGAGAGATATCTAGATCCGTTGCGACAACCCCAACTGCAAGGTAACGCTGCGAACGCCGTTGCTCACGCCCACCCCGTAGGGGCTGATGGAGATGACTCGCCACTCTCCTTTCACCGCCTGGCCGACCGGCACCTGCCGCACCACGTTGTCCACCAAGATCAAGGCTTTAGGGGCACCCGGATCGTGGATCAACCCCACCAACTTCATCTGGGGCGGCGGTTGAGGCGGGATCCGCGCCGGCGGAGCAGACCTTCGAGCGGCAGGAGGAGCGCTGGCTGCCGCTGCAGGGATCGTTCTCGCCGCCGGCTTGGCCACGACCTCTCCGCTGGGCTCCTGAGAGATAACCTTTTCAGGCAGATCCAGGCGACCTTCCTCCTCTGAAGCCGAGGACGGCTCTTGGGCTGGCAGGGAAGCGGAATAGGCAGGCCCAAGCGCCTCGACGAGATCGGGATCTCTTTGCCGAGGTGGATCGGCCTGTGAGAAAACCCCTGATCGCGGGCGCAGAGTCATCCAAAAAGCCAGCCCCGCCACCAGCGTGGCCGCCAAAGCTAAACCCAGCAGCAGTCCGCCGCCAGCCGAAGAACGGCGGGAAAGCAACGGGGGGCGCGTACCCAAATAGGGATACTCCTCCGCTCCCTCTGCCTCAAGGCTGTGCTCCAGATCCCCAAACAGCTCATCAAACAGAGAATCTGCCTGCCTCGCTTGGCCAGACCATACCCAAGGAGAACGACGGCCCCTGGCTGCTGAAGTATCCAACCCGGACATAGAACCTCTCTGGCCTCACGGTGGGGATCCCGAGGCGTTGAGACACTCAGCCGACTGTTGCCGTCTCCTCAGCCCAGCTCCCTCACAGGAGCCGCATTTCCGGGTACTCGGTCAACAGCGCCTCCGCCGACAGGGTGTCTCCCTCCAACTGCGGCGTCCACAGCACCTCGATGGCCACAATCCGCTCGGCCGGGATGGCAGCCAACTGCATCAGACACTGCCGCAGCTCCGCCACGGAATTAACTACAGGTAGTGTACCCAAGTTGCCACGATACGCAACCAATAGAGTTACCACCAGGTATTCGCCCACGTCCGGGATCCCAGCAGCAGCGCGCTTCAGCGCCGCTTGGGGAACCTGTTGGATTTGGTTATTGCGGTTGGTGAGGGTTTCGGCGCTAAACTTGCTGCGCTCTTGCAAAGAGGCTTGGTAGAACAGGGATTCGGCGCGGGGGAGGGGCAGCTTCTCCACCTGGGCATGGCCGTAGGCCCAGTAGTCGCTGTAGCGCATCAGGCTCAGACTGACATTCTGCAACAGTTGGCTCAGCCCCTCCGGCGACTGGGTGTCTGATTCCAGAGCCAGAGCGTTGATCTCCTTTTGCAGTTGCCGGGCGCTGGCCAGCAGGCCCACTTTCACCTGGGCCACGGTTACCAGCGGGTCGCCAACCCCGTCCTCTCCATCTTCGGAAACAGCCGAGCGCAGGCTGCGCACCAAAAAGCTGCCGGCCCCAATCAAGAGCAGCAGTGTCAGCAGGCCGCCACCGCCCCCCCAGAAAAAGGGCACCACCAGGGGGAACCCGAACCCACCCCCATAGCTGGGGTACACCGGAGCCGAGCGAGGGCCAATGGAGCGGGGCGCAGAGAACGTCGGAGACCGGAAAGAGCCGCCCCCAATACGACCACCACTGCGGGCCCAGACGGCGCTCACGGGGGCCAAAGCCAAGATCAAGGCCAGGGCAACGGCTAGCAAAGGCCGGCAGACGCGACCAATTCGTTTCAGCATGTTCACGGTATTTCTGTCCATCACGGGGCTAGTCTTCCTCAATTGTATGCTCTTTCCTTAAACAGCAGAGGGCAGGGATCCGAACCCTTTAACCGGCCATTTGAACCATTGCTAATCCCCGTCGATTGACCTCTCAGCATCCAACTCAGGATCACTTCAATCTGGCCTATTGAGACTATCGACGGAGCCGACCGCAGTCGTGTTAGGGTCTGGGAGGTTGCCAGGAGGAGGGGCAATGCAAACCGGAGCAGAGGCTCAAATCCAAGAGCAAAAAAAGGAAGGGGGATCCCGGAGGGACATTCGGCTGTTGGTGGTGGACATCGATGGCACGATTGCCGGGCCTTCCAACCAGGTTTCGGAGCCGGTGCAGCGGGCCATTCAAAAAGCCAAAGCCGCAGGTGTGCGGGTGGCGATTGCGACGGGTCGGATGCATCGCTCTGCCGAGCGGTTTCACCACGCCATTGGGGCCGATATGCCCCTCTGCAGCTATCAGGGGGCGCTCATTCGCGATCCCGACAGCCAAAAGACCTTAAAACACTGGAGCCTGGACTGGCGGCTGACGGAGGAGCTGTTGCAGGTGCTGCAGGATCAGCCGGTGGGGGTGCACCTCTACATCGATGACCAGCTCTATGTGCGAGAGCTCAGCCCCCTCAGCCAAGCCTATGCCGAACGCTCCCAGGTGCCGCTCCAGATGCTTTCCCCCGCCCAATATGGGCAAAGCCCCACCAAGATCCTGGCTGTTTGTGAAGATACGGAGTTTTTGCAGGCATTACAGGGATCCCTGCGGCGGCAGTATTCTCCTGAGCAGCTCTACCTCACTCGCTCGGAGCCGATTTTTTTGGAGGCCGCCCATCCGGCGGTGAATAAGGGCAATGCCGTTCGTTTTCTGGCAGAAGAGCTGCTGGGGGTGTCGGCGGATCAGGTGATGGCCATCGGCGATGGCGACAACGACATCGAGATGCTGCGGTATGCGGGGATCGGGGTAGCGATGGGGAATGCCTCGCCGGCTCTGCTGCCCCACGCCGATTGGGTGGCTCCCCCCGTCAGCGAAGATGGGGTGGCGGTGGCCATCGAGACTTTTATTCTCAACTAGGCAGGGAGCCGATGGTGGGTTTGGCTGCTTCTCCTTTTCCCCAAGTCACGCTGCGTCCAGAACAGCAACGGGCATTGGCGTATCGTTCGGGACCTCTGGGGATCGCGGCAGTCCCGGGGAGCGGCAAGACGTTCATCCTGGAGCTGCTGATTGCCGACCTCATCCTGAATCGAGGGATCCCGCCGGAGCGCATCGGGGTGTTCACCTACATGCGGTCGGCGCGGGGCAATCTGATCAGCCGCATCAACCAACGCCTGCAAGAGGCGGGCTATCCGGAGCGCTTTACCCAAGCTTTTACCTTGCATTCGCTATCGCTGCGGGTGTTGCGGGAGGCCCCTGGCCTTTGGGAAGAGCTGTCCATCCTGGAGGGATATGAACAGGAGCGCCTGCTCAGCCGTCTCTGCCGCGCCTGGCTCGCCCACCACACCCACCTCTGGGAGCCGCTGATTCCCCCCGACGATTCCCACCAGAAGGTGGTTCGAAACCGGACGCGGTTTCGGCGTAGCTTCCAGCAGATGGTGCAGGCGGTGATCAGCACGGCCAAGAATCTGCGTCTGGGGCCGGAGCAGATCCCTGCCGACAGGGAGGGCTATCTGGGCTGGGCCGCCCCCCTCTATGCCGCCTACCAGGCGGAGCTGCGTCGCCTGGGCAAGCTGGACTACGACGACCTGGGCTGGCAGGCGGTGGAGCTGATCGAGCGCGACCCTGTGCTGCGGCAGCAGGTGCAAAGCTGGTACGACTACCTGTTCGAGGACGAGGCCCAGGACAGCTCCCCCCTGCAGGAAGAGCTGCTGCGGTTGCTCAGCCAGCGCGCCGGCAACCTGGTGCGGGTGGGGGATCCCAACCAAAGCATCATGGGCACCTTCACCACCGCCGAGCCACGGCTGTTTCGCGCCTTTTGTCAGGCCAATCCCCGAGTAGTCTTAGAAGAGTCCAGCCGCAGCGCCCCCCAGATCCTCGAGTTGGCCAACCGCCTGGTGGACTGGGTGAACCAGAAGCACCCCATCCCGGCCCTGCGCACCGCCCTGGCTCCCCAGCACATTCGTCCGGCCACCGCTGGCGGCCAGAATCCCCCGGCCAGCGAGGGTCAGGTGGAGTTTCGCCGGGTAGCCGGATCGCCGGAAGAGGAATTGCAGGAGGTAACACGGTGGGCCCTGGCAGCCGCCCAAGCCTTCCCCGACCAGACGGTGGCCATTCTGGTCACCACCAATGAGCTGGGGGGCAAGGCCCTCGACTATCTGCGGGAACTGGGGGCGGAGCGGATGATCGATCTGTTGCGGGGCAACCCCAGCCAGCGGCGGGTGTTGCTGCAACTCAAGGGAATAATCGACTGGTTGGCCCAGCCCACTGTCCCCGCTCGCCTGGCCGCTGCTGTGGATCACCTGGCCGACTGGGCCGGGATCCCGCGCCTGGAGCTGGGGCCGATGTTGAACTGGATCCGCGCCTCGCTGCCGGAGCGGCTGCTGTTTCCCCAGTTTGGGGAAGCCCCTACTTTGCCGGATAGCCCCTCTTGGCAAAGCTTAGGCCGGCTGCTGTGTACCCTAGCCAGTTGGCTATGGGCCGGGCGTTCTCCCTGGGCAGAGGCGCTGAATGTGATTGTCCAAAGCCTCTACCGCAAGCCGGAAGAACTGTTTGTAGGTCACTACGTCATCGACCAGTTGGAGCAGGTGCTGGGATCCCTGCCTGAGGTCGATTGGCAGGAGATTGCCCAAGAATTTCAGGTGATTCTGGATCGCCACCTTAACAACCTGCCCTCGGAGATCTTTGCCTTCGACCCCGAGCCGGGCAGCATCACCGTCGCCACGCTGCACCGTGCCAAGGGGCTGGAATGGGATCAGGTGTTCATCCCCCAGGTGTCGGCCTACGAGTTTCCCGCCCAGCACGGGGAGCGACCGGTGGGGCTGAAGTTTTTGGAAGATGTAGACATGAAAGCAGAGGCCCTGGCCCAGTTGCGACAGCTCAGCCCCAGAAGGTATTGGGAGCTGCAGGCCAACTCTCCTACCGAACAGGCCTTTCTAGACTTGGCGGCAGAGCGGTTGCGGCTGCTATACGTGGGCATCACTCGCAGCAAACGGCGGCTCACCCTCTCGGTCTCCAGCCAATCCCCCTATGGCAAAGAGCAGAGTGCATCTTTGGCGTTTCGCGTGTTAAGCCGCCCTTCCAAAGCGAGTTGACAGCGAGGCCTCTGGTTCTTCCTTGCCCCGCGGCAGCCTGCTAGCATGGCTAAGCCCGATGGGGCAGTTGTTCAAAACCATGGGTATTCTGCAATGCAACCTCGGCGTGTTGCCCGCGAACTGGCCCTGCTAGGGGTCAACCAACTGCCGGCCACGGCGGCCAAACTGAGCGAAAAACAACTGGCGGACTTGCTGCTGGCAGCCATCCGCGCCCTGCAGGAAGAGACCCATGAAACTCTCTCCACGGCGGCGGCGGAAATTCAGCGCAGCGATCGCCTGCTGCACGAGAGTGATCCCCTGTTATTGGCTGCTTCTGATGCCAAGGAAGAGGGCGGATCTCGCTCCCTTACTGTCCGCCTTCAGCAGGCCCAACGACATCTGCAGCGCCTGGAAACGGCTCTGACGGAGACCAACGCCCGCGACACCGCGCCGGGAGAATTGCTGGAGCTGGCCCACCAAGCCCAAGTGGCCCTCAGCAACGCCGGCCAAGCCCTGGAACACATGGAACAGCGACTGCACAGCGTCCGCCACATCCTGGATGAGGTTGTGCAGTTGTCCCAACAGGCGGTCAACCGGCTGGGAGTTGCCTTGTCCATGCCAGAGCTACTGCACATTGCCCAATCTTCAGAAGTGCGCGCCTATGCTTTGCAACTGTTAACCGCTCTGCATGCTCACAAAGAGGCGATTGATGCTCGTTTGCAAAAGGTTTTGCTGGGCTGGCAATTGCAGCGGGTGGGTCGGATCGAACGCGATATTCTGCGCCTGGCGGTGGTGGAAATGGAGATCCTGGCCAGCAGCCCCGTTAAGGTCGCCATCAACGAAGCCGTAGAATTGGCCAAAAAATACGGGGATCCGGAGGCCGCCGCTTTCGTCAACGGCGTGCTGCGACGAGTGGTGGACAACCCGGTGGAGACCCACGGGGGCCCTGCTGCCGGTTCGGCGGGCTGAGCAGATCACGGGGGATCTTCCTTGCCAGGGTAAAAGTCGGGATCCATCACCTGCTCTAATGTGTAGGGACACTGGGCCGGCAGATCTGTCTCAGACAGGGGCGTTTCTCTCACCACCACCAGAATCCCGTCCTGATGAGCCTCTTGCAGGGCTGCCGAAAGATCGGGCTTGAGGCTGGGATTGTCCCTGAGCAACCGCTGGATCTGGCGGCGTTGTTCGGTGATCGTTGCCCGCCAACTTTTGCCTCGCAGGTGGGGCTGGAATTGCCACTTCAGCAGATGTCCTACCAGGATCCCCAGCCGGTTCAGCAATTCCCGGCGTTCTTGCCTGCCCAAAGCCTCAATTTCCTCCACCAAGTTGGCGATATCCAGTTGCTCCCACTGCCCCGCTCTCAGCAGTGCAGCTTGCTGTTGCGTCCAGGCATAGAAGTCGGACTCGTAAAGTTGCATGCTTGATTACCTAAGCGGACACCGACCCAAGAACTTCTACTGGCTCCTTGCCCCCCTCCAACTCGACATCGGCTCAGGGTAGGTTGGAACCGAATAATGATCGGGGGAAGAGGGTTTTGCTTGTCTGGTGTCAAGAAGCGGGCGATGAGACTCGAACTCACGACATCCAGCTTGGGAAGCTAGCGTTCTACCACTGAACTACGCCCGCACAGGACTGGGCCCGGCATCCTGAAGCCCTGTCCTTTCTAGTCTATCATCATCTTTCACGTGGGATCCCTGATACAACTGAGGCAGCATTCTGTCTGCAACCTATGTCCAGCATCCTCTTGCTCTCCGGTAGTCCCAGCGCTCCTTCTCGCTCGGAAGCCATTTTGCATCACGCTGCCGCGATCCTGTCGGATTTGGGGTTGACCACTCAGTTGGTTTCGGTGCGGGACTTGCCGCCAGAGGATCTGGCGCTGGCCAAGTTCGATAGCCCTCAACTCAGGGAGATCCAGCAAAAGGTGGCCCAAGCTGCCGGGATCGTCATCTCTGCTCCCGTTTACAAAGCCTCTTATCCAGGCGTGTTGAAGGCGCTGCTGGATTTGCTGGATCAAGACGCCTTTACCGGTAAAGTGATTCTCCCCATCGCCACCGGGGGAACCCTGGCCCATCTGCTGGCCATCGACTTTGCGATGAAACCTGTGTTGTCGGTGATGGGGGCCACCCATATTTTGAGAGGGGTTTACATCTTAAGTTCTCAAATTCAGTTTGATGCTGCCGGAACACTCCAGCTAGAGGCCGACATCGAGGAACGTCTGCAAGCCGGGATCCGCGCACTTGCCCAGGCGGTGAAATAATGGTCGACATTCCTGGAGAGAGCAGAGACGTCTGGGCCTGGCGACTGGATTTGGCAATGGCAGCGGTGCCGAGACAGAGTGCGCTAGGATGGGGCTTTAGGCGATAATGGCTTTGGCAACTTGCCCTACGGGGATCCTCTGCGATGGAAGCATTTTTTGAGTTTCTCTGGTCGGCCTCGGCCATCTTGCTGGTGATCTTGGTGCTGCTGCACAGCCCCAAGGGCGATGGGTTGGCGGGCATTGGTGGGCAGGCCCAGTTGTTCTCCAGCTCCAAAAGTGCCGAGCAAAACCTCAACCGCATCACCTGGACGGTGGCTACCCTTTTCCTCTCCATCAGCGTGGTGTTGGGCGCAGGTTGGCTTTCGGCAGCCACAGGGCCATAGGGATCTTTTTCCGTGTTGGCCATTTACCTGCATGGATTTGGCTCTGGGCCCCAGTCGGCCAAGGCAACTTTTTTTCGGCAGCGGCTGCAGCAGGTGGGGATCCCCCTTCAGGTGCCCGATCTGAACCAGGGCAATTTTGCCCAGCTCACCTTGACCCGCCAGATCCGGCAGGTTGGCGACCAGCTTGCCGAGATGAACTACCCTCCTGTCACCCTCATCGGCTCTAGTTTGGGGGGTTTGGTGGCCGCCTGGGTTGCCGAACAGCACCCTTGTGTGCAGCGCCTGGTGCTCTTGGCGCCGGCTTTCGGCTTTTTGGGCCATTGGCTGCCGCGGCTGGGGGCCGAGGCGGTGGAGACCTGGCAACGCACCGGACAACTCACGGTGTTTCACTATGGAGAAGGGCGCCCGCTGCCTTTGGAATACGGTTTTATCACCGATGCCCAACGCTACCCAGATGGGGCATTACGACGGCCGGTGCCCACCCTGATTGTGCATGGGATCCAAGACGAAACCATTCCCATCCAAGCCAGCCGAGACTACGTGGCCCGTCGCCCTTGGGCCCAACTGGTGGCAGTGGAGAGCGACCACGCCCTGACCGATGTGTTGGAGCTCAGTTGGCCGGCTATCAGCCGCTTCTGTGGCTGGGTGACGGGGTAGTGTTGCCGGTCAGGCAGTGTAGTAGGCAGTGCCTTTATTGACGAAGTCCAGCGTATAGGCAGCCCGGTAGTTGATGGTTGGCTCAAACACGCCCGCCACCGTCATGCTGTCGAAGAAGTCTTGCCAGCGTTGGTCGGTCATGGCGCCAATGCCTTTTTCCAGCGCATCGCCGGACAAGATGATGCCGTACTCCTGCAACTTCTCGAAGCTGTAGGCCAATTGGGCATCGGTCATTTCCGGGTTGTCCTGCTGGATCAAGCGATACGCCGGACGGGGATCCTCTAGGAAGCTGTACCAGCCCTTGATCGAGGCATCCACAAATCGCTCCACCAAGTCGGGCCGGGTCTCCACCAGTTGCCGACGGGTTTCGATGGTGGTGGCGTAGGGTTTGTAGCCCAAATCCGCCAGGAGGAAGACCACCGGCTCGAATCCCCCTTCCTGCCGGATGGCAAAAGGCTCGGAAGTCAGGTAGCCCTGCTGAGCTGAGCTGGGATCCGCCAAAAAGGGGCCGGGGTTGAAGTTGTAGGGGCGAACCTGATCGTCGGTGAAGCCAAAACGCGCCTTCAAGTAGGGCCAGTAGGTGACAAGTCCCCCTTTCGAGACAAAAATAGGGCGGCCCTTGAGCTCCTCAAAGCGCTGGGTGCCGGGGTGGGCCATGAGGATCTGCGGGTCTTTTTGGAAAATGGCTGCCACACACACCAGGGGGATCCCTTCTCGCACGGCACTGATCACCCCTACGCTTCCCCCCATGGCAAATTCGGCAGCTCCACCGGCCAAAACCTGGGTGATGTTGATGCCGGGGCCACCCATCTTGATGGTGACATCCAGGCCATGCTCGCGGTAGATGCCGGTCGCCACCGCCTGATAAAAGCCGCCGTGTTCCGCCTGGGCATACCAGTTGGTGGCGTAGGAAACGCGCTCCAGGCCGGATCCCTGAGCCACGATCAGGGTGGGAGAGGGCTTGCGCCGAGCTTGGGCACCCCCCGCCGCCAACAGGCCGCCCCCAAGGGCTGCGGCCCCTACCTTGAGAAGTTGACGGCGGCTCAGAGCCTTGGTGGTCGATTCAGAGGGCCGAGACGAAACCATGAGTCATTCTCCCTAACCTGCTTTTTACAGGATACTAAGGTGGCCAAAGACGCATGTAAACAGCGACACCCTAGCAAACCCAAAACGCTTGGGCAGATCAGTATCTCCGGCTACCGGCATTTGCAGACGAGATCCAGTGGCATGCGGTTCCATCCATTGGAGTGCTTGCTTTCTGCCGAGGTAACCCGCTATGCTACCGCCCAGATTGAGGCGTCCTCTGGTGGCAAGTCAGCAGCTTCGTGTTTACGTACCTCCTCACCCGCTCATCAAGCACTGGCTAACTGTGGCTCGGGATGTGGAGACGCCCATGCCCCTGTTTCGCACGGCCATGTCGGAGCTGGGCCGTTGGCTGACCTATGAGGCGATGCGGGAGTGGATCCCCACCCAGACTGTGCAGGTGCAAACGCCCTTGGAACCTGTTGTCGCAGAGGTCATCGCGCCGGATACCCTGCTGGGCATTGTGCCGGTGTTGCGGGCCGGCTTGGCGATGCTGGAAGGTTGTCAGGCCCTTTTGCCGCAGGCACGGATTTTTCACGTCGGCATGGTACGCGACGAGGAAACGCTGCAGGCCAGTTGCTACCTCAATCGCCTTCCCGAGCGGATCCCCGCCCAGATGCGCATCCTCATTCCCGAGCCGATGTTGGCCACCGGGGGCACGCTGCTCTGGGTTTTGGATGAGCTGAAAAAACGGGGGTCCGATCTCAGCTTGGTCAGGATTGTCAGCGTCTTGGCAGCGCCTCCGGGGTTACAGCGGCTGGGATCCCACTACCCCATGGTGCAAATTTTCTGCGCCATGATCGACGAGCGGTTGAACGACCGAGGGTTTATCCTGCCTGGGCTGGGGGATGCAGGGGATCGCGCCTTCGGCACAGGACACTAGCCACGCTTACAGTGCGGGGCTTCCCGCCGCCCTTGAACCTACCCTAGAGGGTCATTTTGGCGGTTTGGGTTGCTCAACCTGTTGGATCATGGGTAATGTTGGCGCTTTGGGCATCCCGGTCGATTGGCCTGCTTGGACTTCTGAGGGTGCCGGCGCCTTTTCCCCTCCTGCGCCTATGCGACTTGTCCTGACCAGTTTGGATGGCAGCTTGCTGGATCTGGAATCCAACAGTTATGGTGCTGCCCGACAAGCCTTGGCTGCTCTGGAGCGCCGCTCCATTCCCTTGGTGCTCTACAGCCTGCGCACCCGCGCTCAACTGGAACATGTGCGGCGGCAGTTGCACTTGGAGCATCCGTTCATTTGTGAGGACGGATCCGCCGTTTACGTTCCCGAGCATTATTTCCCGGCGGGCATTTTGGACGAACGCTGGCAACACCGTCCTCCCTACTATGTGTATGCTCTGGGACTGCCCTATGCCCGCTTGCGCAGCATCCTGCAGCAGGTGCGTCAAGATTCCCGCTTGGATTTGATCGGGTTTGGAGATTGGACTGCCTCTGAGCTGGCGGCTGCCGCCGGGATCCCTTTGGAAGAGGCAGAGCGAGCGCAGCAGCGGGAGTACAGCGAGATTTTCAGCTATTCCGGGGATCCCGAAACCCTGCGAGAAGCCTTTGCCCAGCAAGAAGCTAACCTCACCCAACATCTGCTGCGGGTACGTCAGCTTCATTTCTCCAGCCTACCGCAATGGTATCTGACCGGATGGGTGCAGCCGGTTACAGAGCCCCATTTCTCGCCGGGGGAAGAGGCGGTACGGCGGCTGCTGGATTGCTACCAACGGCATTTGGGCCCTGTTCAGGCTTTGGGCATTGGCTGTTCCCCGCCCGATGTGGCCTTTTTGCGATGGGCAGAACGAAAAGTGGTGCTTCCCAGCCCAATTGCGGATAGCCTCTGGAATGAGGCCCTGCCCCAATGGCAGTTGGCTCAGCTCCCTGGCCCAGAGGGGTGGAACGAAGTGGTGTTGACGTGGTTGGAGGAAACAGATCATGGTGGTGAATAAACAGCAGCCCGGTCATCCGGCTATCCCCCTGAGCCTAAGAGCGGTGGGATGCCTGCTGAGTTGGGCGATGGCAATGCCTGCCCATGCGCAACCGCCCATGACCCTGCTGACAGGGGAGCCGACGGTCGCCCAACTGAAGGAAGACGGAGCCCGCTATCTGCAGATGGGCTTTCATACCTTGGCCGTCAACGCCTACCGGAGCGCGATTGAACTGGAAGAAAAAACCTTGGTGCTCCCCAGCGAACGGGATCCAGACGTGCCGTTTAACCTCGGCTTGATCTATGCCCGTCAGGGCAAGCTGGCGGAAGCGCGCGCCGCTTTTCAACGCTCGGTGGAGGTGGATCCCAGTAGTTTTAAAGCCCGCTATCAACTGGCTTTGGTGGATCTCAAACTGGGGAACCTGGTCGCAGCCAAAGAGCAGCTCACCCTCCTGGCCCAGGCCGCCAGCAACAATCCCGAAACCCACCGCCATCTTCAATCTCTACTGGCCCCCCTGGAGTCTGTTCCCTTGCCCGGCCAGCCCCCGGCTCGCCCTCCAGCCGTTGAGTCGGAAGCGGCCCAGCTCTTGCCCGAACCCCAGAAAACAGAAACAGCCACCCTGCCCACCGCAACGGAGACACAATTTCCGGAGAAGGAGAAACCTCGCTCGGCTCTGCAGCGGCTACGCCAACGGGAGCTGGACTAGCTCCCTCACCGACAGCCGATCGCGCCTGGCAGTCTTCTGAAGGCATGGGGCCGGCTACCAGGGATCCCGCTTGGGCTAAACACCTCCCTTTTTGGACGCCGACTGAGGATCTTGGGTGCCTTTGGTGGTGAACACCGTGGTGAACATCATCAGCATGCCTCCCACCCAGATCAGCAGGGCCAATCCTCCGAACAGCCAATTCAGCCAAGTTTGGACTTCCATAGAGCTCTCCAGACTGCACAGGTAGCTGTAAACTACCCGACTCCGACCGCTCAGCGGTACGGAGCGGGCTTTCCGTAGCCCTGCAGTTGGCAAGCCAACCACGGGCCTCTGGGCCGGTTTACAGCGACC
>NZ_JANSJJ010000123.1:0-4044 GCF_047502715.1 Synechococcus sp. H55.10 | reverse complement strand
GATCCAAAGAATGGGTTGGCATTCCCTTCTCTCCTTCCTCTTAAAACCTGTACCCTATTTTAAATTAACAGGCTGTAAGCTGGCAGAAGTTCTGTTTCCTCCAATAAACCGTCTAGGTAGACGGCAACGTTTAAGGCAAGCTGGTCAGTTAGAACCGAAGGTCTTTTGGCTAAGGCTTGAGCAAGGCGAAGATCCCAGAAGTTCCAGTGCGGAGCACTATAAAGTAGTGCGAAAACACCTGCGTTGAGAAGAGGATAAGTGTGCAGATCATCAACATTTAGGTTAGGAAAGTAATGCCTATAGGCTTTGGATAGTTCGATTAAGTGTTCTTTTGATCCATAAAGTAGTCTGTTTCCTCGATCAATCTCTGGTACGATGGCCAGGCCTCTTTTTTTACTTCCCTGAATGAGTAAGTCAATTCCAAACCATTCTTGAACCCAGGCATCTGCATCAAGCCAGATATAAACTTCATAGTCTGGAAAGTACTTAGGAAGGTGCGGTCGAGCCAGAAGCCCTCGCAAGTATAAGGGTGCATTCTCAATACCAGGAAACGTGTATTCCCAGTCCGGCTCAACAACATAGTTTACATTTTCCAAAACCCAGTTTATTTCTTCAAGTGAGCAGCCTAGGTTAAAGAAGCCTATATCGATTAATTGACCTTGCGGCTTATATCGAATAGAAAGAATCGTTCCTTTAACCAGGTCAAAAAAATGAGAATCAGCACCAGTGATAATAATTGCTGAGCTCATAGAGAAACACACCTGCAGAAAGCCTAAGCTCGGTTAACTTGCTAGGCTACTCTACTTGATCGCAATTACATTTAGGCTAATGGGCTCGCCTAAAAAAGACATGTCACTGCAATCATTAAATAAGCCAAATTTATCAACCTTACGAATAATCCTGAAACCTGCTTGAGTTAGTAACATAAACAGGTACTCCCAAGAGAAGCCAGCCTTGTGGTAGTCATATTCATCAGTTTGTCCGCCAAACATCATGCGCATAACTCTAAATCGCTCCTCAGGCGAGACTCCTTCTCTCAAATAAAGACGACAAAGAGTAGGCAGATCGGGAACGCTGATCATCAACTCGCCGCCAAAACGCAAAACTCGATGCCACTCTTTGAGAACAATTGGAATTTCTCGAATGTAATCAAAGTGCTCTAGGACATGGGAAGCATAGATGGCCTCTACCGAGCCATCGGCAAATTGACTGAGATCCTTAGCATTTCCCACGTAGTCGACGTGCTCCCTTGCCTGAATATCCAGGATCTTCCAATCGGGGTGAGGTTCTTTACCTCCAATGTGAAGGCGGATACGCTGAGTAGACCTAGGCTCAGCTTGATTCTCTTGCAAAGGCGGAACAGATTCAATTAGCTGATGCTTGTACGCAAGATCAAAGTATACCTTCTCCATGGCTCTGGCTAGGCGCTCTGGATCCCAAATTATCGATCTGTCATAGGAATCTCGAATGGTTTGCTTAGCTTTTTTCAGGAGTTCTGGATTATTGGCTAGTTGGATCCCACGCTCGATAAACTCTTCAATTGACCAGGCGATACAGTCATCAAGACCTACATTCTTGAGTAAGCTGTAGCTCATTCGACCAAAGTAGTGCCTACCGACTAAGGTCAGCACCGGCAAGCCCATATACAAGGCTTCCATTGTATGAGTGGCCCCTGTGTAGGGAAATGTGTCTAGCATCAAATCAAATAGACCTAGCTGACCACGATGTAAGCCTGTGTATTCTGTTCTTGCTAGGAAGCGAATTCGATCCTCGACTCCCAGTTCTTTAGCTCTTTTTCGATACATCTCAATCATTGACGGAGCTTCCCCCTTGCCTTTTACAACCAGTACGGCATTGGGAGAATTGAGTAAGATCCTCAAATGAGCTTCTACACACTGGTCATTGCGCTTATATGCATGAGCAGCTGTAAAGAGGAGAGTATTTTTAGGGGTAATGTTCAGCGTTTGAGAAAATACTTGATGATCTTGAGGATCTACGGCAAGTTGGCTAACAGCAGCATAAGCAGGCAAGCGAATTAACTCCTCCCGGTAGTCCTCTTTCGCCTCATCCGGGAGTAGATAAGGATCAACAAAGAAATAGTCTAGAGTTGGTAAGCCGGAAGAGTCTCCTCCCAGCCAGCTACACTGAATAGGAGCACAACGATATGCCATAACATAGTTGCTAATTCGATCTGTCAGCGAGTCAAGATGTACAAGAATGTCAAGATTGTCCTCTCTTATTGTTCGCAGAATCTCCTTTAGACTTGTGTTTTTGGGAAACTGACGGAAATAAGCCTTGTGGAGGAGAAAACTTTGATAAAGAGGATCTGAGGAGAGAATTTCTTCCGTCGCTAGGCCCATTAAGTAGTAGTAATAGACTTCTATATTCTCAGTATCGTGGGATGCAAGTATTTGTTGAGACATTAGGCCTACAGAGTGACTCATAAAACATATACCCAGGTAGCCAACTCTCAGCTTTCGAGGGCAGGAGCTGCGATGCTGATTTGCTAGGTTTTGGGATCTGCTACTGAAGCTATCCAGATCTAAGTTTTCTCGGTAAGATAGAAGAATAGAATAAAGTATGTCGGCAGAGATCTGAGTTAGCTTTCGTATAGTCTTTCTATCGTCGCTAACATAGTTGATAAAAAAACAAACTGAAAACATAAGAGCGCGAGCAAGACTCTGAATATTGTCGTTTACAGGTTCTTGGTTAATTAGTTTCTCCTTTATAACTTGTAAACTTTCTAGTGGCCACAAGCTCAGGAATCTGTCAATAATAAGCTTTACCTTGTCTGTGAGAGCTGCTTTGGCAAACAAGGCCATTGCGTTCTCTAGAAGATAGATGAAGTTAGCAGATTTCTCTTCTTCCTCTGAGGCAAGTGAAAGTAGTTTTTCTGCCACTACTGAGTACCCCAGACTTTTCGATTCTTCCATCAGCCTATAAATGAGCTCTATCCCGAAGCCGGACAGCCAATCTTTCGATGTGGAGAGTGCTTTATAGGATTCAGCCCTCTCAGGAAGATAAATCTCCGAGAGCAAGGATAGCGCCGCCATAACCGAGCGACGCCGTGGCTGAGGCATTTTCTGGGCAAAGACTTCTAGGAGATCAAAGAAGACCTCCAAGTATCCTTCGTCCAAGAGATGGCGGGCAACATCCAGGAAGGCAATTTCTTCCGATAGGTCGACAATTTCTGGCCCAGAGCTTATACTCTCAGCTACTGCTGACGCATAGGTGAGGATTGCCAACTCATCTTCTCTCTTGATGGCGTCGTAGAGCAAGAGTAGATTATTAGACTTCTGCAACGGATCTAGCTCAAAGACGAGCTCTCTTATCTTTAATGAATGATTGTAAACGATCTTCGACTGGTGAATGGGTTGCTTGCCAGCTAAGAAGGCTATTTCTCGAGCTGTCTCGAGCATGAGCGAGATCAGCTTTTCTCGACTAAGTAAAGAAATGCCTTCCACTCTCAGTAAAGCGTTGTAAAGAGGATAAACCTTTCTGGGCTCCATGTACAGAAGTTTACGGATTGCTATTTCTGTGGCTTCCTGTAGTGTTCCCGGGGCATTCTTCCAGTCGGTGCTGAAGTCAGGGTAGATAACTTTTGTTAGCACCTGTCCCCACTGCAGAGGGGAAAGAACATCGGCATAGGTTCTAGCCCAGTCTTGAAAATCCATTTCGGAGCGGGCAAGGGCAGCTCGCCCTCGAGCAGCAACCTCTTCTAAGGTGAAAGATTCAGGAAGTGGCATTGACTCAGGAAGGCACTGGGACAAGTTGGCCTCATTATGCCATAGCCCTGAGCTGAGGCGGTTCAAGGGAGTCGACCACACACGGGGATAGCTTGGTGGCCCCGCACTCAAGTGCGGGGCGGAAAAGCCCGTAAGCAACTTGAGTTGCTATCCCTTCGCGCCAGCGGGCCGGAGGCTTTAGCAAGCACCTGCTACGGTGGAAAACCCGACCAGTGCAGAGCGTGGGGGCGTTGCTCAGCAAAGTAAGCAGAACCTTAGCGCTTTGCTCTAGGGAACTGTATAGGGGCATCTTGACAGC
>NZ_JANSJJ010000122.1:0-813 GCF_047502715.1 Synechococcus sp. H55.10 | reverse complement strand
CACAGGCGAGTAGGACGAAGTCTGCTCGCTCATCCGCTCTCCTCTCGCCCCAGTAGCCAGCATCCTAACAGCAGCCAATCTCCCAAAGGTGGGAAGGGATCCCTCCCTCGCTCCAGTCCGTATTATCTCTGTAGTATAATAGCATACAGACAGCTCAGTCGAGAGGTTGCCTGTTGCTGCGCAGCACAGAGGAGGGAAAGGGTGTGAGGGGCATTGCGCAACGGCTAGATGCCCGAGGGATCCCACGGGTGGATCATGGGGTTGTGCTGAGGTTGGCGATGCCCTTGGTGCTCAGCGCTGGCATCCAGGCGCTGATGGGCATAACCGACACTTGGTTTATTGGTCAAATCTCCAGCCAAGCCTTGGCCGGGATGAACGCCGCCTGGCTGCCCACCCAGGTGGCCTTGACCCCCTTCCTGAGTCTGGGGCGAGCAGTGCAAACCTTGGTGGCGCAAACCTACGCCAGCGGAGATCCAAAGGGGGCCTCTCGCTATGCTTGGTCGGGAGTGGGGCTGGGGTTGGGCCTATTTCCCCTGTGCGGTCTCTTGTCGCTGTTGGGAGGCTTGCTGTATGGAGGGCTGCCGCTGCCGCCGGGGGTGGCGGAGCAAGCAGCGGCCTATTGGCAAATTCGCGTTTGGGGAGGCTCTGACCTCTTGGGCACCTTTGCCTTGTCGGGTTTTTTTAACGGCATTGGCCGCACCTGGATCACTCTCTGGGTGAGTGGCTGGAGCGTGTTGCTCAACAGCATCCTCAATACCCTATTCATTTTCGGCTTGAACTGGGGGATCGCTGGAGCTGCCTGGGGCACAATCC
>NZ_JANSJJ010000121.1:0-814 GCF_047502715.1 Synechococcus sp. H55.10 | reverse complement strand
CCTTGGATCAGCGCCAGCGTCAACTGATTGGCCGTCAGTCGGCTAGGCAGTTCCTGCCCGGATAGGCTAGGGAGAGGAACAGTGAGCGTAGGCAGGCTTGGTACCGTTTTACTCGTCTCTCCCGTCTTGCCCTCCTCGGGATAAAAGGCCGCTGGCTCGCTGCCATCCATGCCGGCCAGTTCGCGATCCAGACGGTCCAGCTCATCGAGCTCGAAAGGGGCGGAGGCAACGCTGGTCGTGTCTTCTTCGGGGGCAGGGATCGGCTCACTCATGGGGGCAGCCAATTCTGTTGGCAAGCTCTCCTCTAGGGATCCCACCTCCTCTTCCGCAAAAGTGGGTAGGGAGAAGCCTATCTCCTCGGGAAAGTCCGCATCGCTAGCCACCTGCGTGATAAAATCGCTGCCTGAATCCTGGATGTTCTGCTGTGCGATTTCGTTTAGTAATGCAAAATCGGCATCGACTGCCGTTCCTGTCTGATGCTGCTCCCTGCCTGCTTGCAAGTCGGTCCCGCCTGGAACCCTCAGTGGCGTTACCTGAGGGTTAGCGGGCAGCGGGTGAGAGAAGGCAAACGGATCCGCCGGCTCCCATTCTAGCCTTGTCTCAAAAGGAGCCGCAAAGCTTTCTTCCTCGCCAAAAGTCATTTCATCAGCGGCAAAGCCGTCGCTTCCCATCGAGAAGGGATCCCCAGCAAAGGGGTCGGCCTCTTGTTCCCTCATCGCCTCAAACTCAAACTGGGGAAAGGGAGCCGCCTCCTGCGCTTGAGGTGGGAACTCGCCTTGAGGTTGGAGGTTGCCTTCCTGCACCGGAGAGGGGA
>NZ_JANSJJ010000120.1:0-817 GCF_047502715.1 Synechococcus sp. H55.10 | reverse complement strand
AAGCAAGAGAGTGGGGTTGGGAAATTATCCATCGTCGTGCCAGACATCACACGCAAGCCGTTCTCGGCAATTTGAGGGTTACTATTCCCGGACATGGCGACGGCGATTGCTTGGGGATAGGAATAGCTCATAAAGTGTTGAAGGAATTAGCGGAGCCTAAACTCAGAGAACTGCAGCTCCAAAGACAAGATTGCAGCGACTTGCTTGTTAGCTTTCTACTGAGTAGGGGCATTAGCTTTAATTCTTTGCTTGAGTCAGATTTATTAATCGAGCAGATTGAGTCTCTGGAAGAGCAGAACCTAAAGCTTGAGCTTAAAATAGTCGAGACTGAGGAAGCAGCTTTAAGTTTGCTCACCGAGAAAGAGCTTGAAAATCAAAGGCTAGCCAATAGAATAAGAGAGCTTGCGGAAGAGCAGCTTCGAGTCCAGGAGATTGTCAGTCGTGCCATTTTAGATCTGAAGAGACTTAAGCATCTCTTTGACCAGCTTCAGAATGTGGTGGATCACCTTCCCATGCCAGGGGTTAGGAGCTTGCTGCAAAGTTACCTGAACAAGATCATGTCTATTTTTGAAACTAACCTGCCTTCTGCCGGTTCTAGAAAGTTGCTTCCGGAGAACGAGCAGGATATTTACTATCAAGAGAAGTTACCTCTGGAGGATAACCATGGGTCTCATCGAGAGTCTTGAAACGGCAATCGCCGCCTCGCGGCGCAATTATGCCGAGCTCCTTGAGTTGACAGGGCAACTTGTTGCTGAGAGACAACAGCAAGGTCAACGGAATTGGCTACGGCTAAATGCCAAGCCCTGGACAGCAGCGA
>NZ_JANSJJ010000119.1:0-827 GCF_047502715.1 Synechococcus sp. H55.10 | reverse complement strand
CCTTTATCCAGCGAGTTAAAGACTACGCCATTAAAGCGGTTCGGGAAGCCAAAGTTCACACTGCCTGGCTTCGCCCCGATACCGAATATGAAGAAGCCACCCTTGCTTTCATCGATCAGATCCTGCAGTCCTCAAGCCCCTTCCTGGAGTCTTTCCTGCCCTTTCAGCGCAAAATTGCCCACTTTGGCATCTTTAACTCTCTCTCTCAAACCCTGCTGAAGCTCACCAGCCCTGGGATCCCGGATATCTACCAGGGCACGGAGCTGTGGGATCTCAGTATGGTAGATCCCGACAATCGTCGGCCCGTGGACTTTTCCCGTCGCCTAGCTTACCTCGAGGAAATCCAGCGGCGAATTAAGCAGGATTCCCTGCAACTGATCCAAGATCTTCTGCTCCACCGCCACGACGGCCGCATTAAGCTGTTTCTCATCCATCAGGTGCTAAAGGGCCGTCAGGAACAGCCGCAACTGTTTCTGGAAGGCAGCTATATCCCCCTGCAAGTAAGCGGCTCCTATGCCAACCACGTCATCGCTTTTGCCCGTCAGCACGACAAACAAGTCGTCCTGGTGGTGGCCCCCCGCTTCTTAACCTCCTTAATTGACGAGACGCAGGATCCCCTAGGGGAATTGGTTTGGAAAGATACGGAAATTCAACTGCCGCGCTGGAAGCGGCTGGACTGGGTGAACGGCCTCACCCAAGAAGGGATCCCAGCTGGCGACACCTTGCCGGTGGGCGCCGTCCTCAAGTCTTTCCCGGTGGCGCTGCTGTGGGGGCAATCTCGCTGAGGAACCTAGGGAGCCGCTGCCGCAGGGGTTAGGGTCTGGAAG
>NZ_JANSJJ010000118.1:0-4392 GCF_047502715.1 Synechococcus sp. H55.10 | reverse complement strand
GGGCAGAAGAAGAGACAAAAGCTCTGCTGTCAAGCGGGTGAGGAAACCCCACCCGCCTACGCGGTGGGGTAGTTCATTTTTGCGCCGTAAAACCGCCAGCATGCGTTCGGAAATATCGATTCCTGTGTAAGGGCAGCCGCGCCGAATCAGCGGCAGCGCAATCCGTCCCGTCCCAATGCCCACCTCAAGAAAATGGGTCTCAGGAGTGGCTCCCACTGCCGCCAAGATGGCATCGGCGATCTCTTCCTCTACAGCCGGAGGAAAGCTGCGGGTGGCATCGTAAAAGTCGGCAGCCCGATCAAAACAAACGCTGTGGGATCCCGCCATCACTGTCCCCTTCCCCAACGGGCAAACCCAGACAGACAGAGTATCAACAAGAATGGGCAGGAATTGCCCGGATCCCTGCCTCTCTCAAGCCCAAAATTGGCTCTCTTCAAGACTCCTGCGCCAGGCGGGCGTAAAACAAGCCCTGGACGCGGACGGTGTGAGGTTCCAGTGCCCCTTGCTCGGTGCTGGACTGCTGAATGCTGACGAAGGAGCCGCCCATCTCACCCGTGCTGGGATCCACGCGGGCAATGCGCAGCGACATTTTCCCCTGGGAAACCTCGTCCACCTTGCGGTTGGTGGCGAAGTCGTCCTTGGCCGCCTGCAGCCCCACGGCTGTGTCGTAGCCGGCGTTGGAGCCGCGCCCACGCGGGTCGAGGAAGGTGCTGCTGTGGTAGCCGGGCACCAAGAACTCGCCTTCAAAGTCGGTCGAAGGGTCGATGGCGGCTCCCTGGGCGGTGGCGACCAAGTCCTTCACGCTGAACAGAAACGGCACCCGCTCGCGGCGGGGCAACTGACCGGTGGTCGGCTGAAAGGTGATCCCATCCACCACTTTGAACTCCAGCGCGCCGTCTTTGGGGGTGACCTCGGCCTTAATCGGCCCCAGCGTGGCCGCCGAGATCATGATGTTTTTGGCTTTGATAAACTCTTTTTCCCCGTTCCGCTTTTCCTCTTCGATTTCAATCTGCACCGGCTGGAAGCAGACATCGGTCAGCTTCAGGGATCCCCCCTTGGGCACCTCGATGCGGCCGCGGGCATTGTCGGAGACGGAAGGGCAAATGGCGGCCTTGCCGGTGTTGCGGATCTGGTCGTAGGTCAGCGGGGCCTTAGCAGCCGCCGCCGGCAGGGCAAAGACGCTCAAACAGAGCGCCAACAGGATGGCGAGTAGTGGACGGTACCGCATAAGCAACCTCGAAAAACCTGTTTTAATCTCAATGCTGCTGGGGAGAATAAGCCTGAATGCCCCTATTGTACGCAATAGGGATCCCCTCTTTGGCTGAGCCCGCAGAAGTTTCTTGGTCAAGTCCAGTTGCCCACCCTCTAGGGAAAGTCGGCCAGATGGCCAGAAAGGGGTGAGACCCTTTCGCGGCCACCTCAGAACGGGCCCAGGGATCCCAGCCAGCGCTCCCGAATCTGGTTTACCAGCTCGCCGATGGGCTGTTGGTTAACGCGGTAGCTGGTGGGATGGGCGATCAGGCGGGCGGTGCTCTCGAAAAGGCAGTCCCGTTCCACCAGGCCGTTTTCCCTCAGGGTGCGTCCGGTGGCCACCAAGTCCACGATGGCATCGGCCATGCCGGTGAGGGGAGCCAGTTCCACCGAGCCGTAGAGGGAGATAATTTCCACCGGCAAATCCAACCGGTCAAAATACTCGCGGGCGCAGCCGACAAACTTGGAAGCGACGCGGGCATGGGGAGGCAACTGGGCCGCCGAGGTGTAGGGACTATCTTGGGGCAGGGCCACCGACATGCGACAGTAGCCGAACTTCAGGTCCAGCAGGTGGGCCACCCGCGCTTCGCTGCCGGCATAGCGCTCTCGCAAGATGTCGTAGCCGACGATGCCCAGTTCGGCCTGTCCGTATTCCACGTACACCGGCACGTCGTGGTTGCGCACCAGCAGCGCCTCGTAGCGTTGCCCGTTGAGCTGGGTGGGCGATTCAATCCGCAGCAGGCGGTTGCCGGGATCCAAAAAGCGACTGAAATCGATCCCCACCTGTTGCAAGCAGCGGATAGCGTCGGCCAACAAGGCTCCCTTGGCCAGAGCAATGGTGATCGTCGGGGTATTGGGCTTCGGAGCTGGCCGAGGGCTGGCGGCTGTCAACATAGGCACTTAGGGATCCCTTCTGGCAAAAGGACAAGGGCAGTGGGAATGCTGCTTAGTTAAAGAAGGAAAGTGGATACCAGGGATCCTGCGTCCTCAATTGTAGGGAACTGACCTCTTGCCGGCGAGGTAGACTCGGCAGATGTTTTCCAGAACGCAGATCCTGGGATGATAAAAACACGATGAACCCGGAGGAGAGAGGACGGCATGAAAGCCATGATCCTGGCAGCCGGCAAAGGGACACGGGTACGGCCCATCACCTACATGATGCCCAAGCCGATGATCCCGATTCTGCACAAGCCGGTCATGGAGTTCTTGGTGGAGCTGCTGCGGGAACATGGCTTCGACCAGATCATGATCAACACCAGCCACCTCGCTCACCAGATCGAAGACTACTTTCGCGATGGCCAGCAGTGGGGAGTACACATCGGCTTTTCCTTCGAGGGCCACTTCGAGAACGGCCAGCCGGTGGCCGAACCCCTGGGATCCGCCGGTGGCATGCGCAAGATCCAGGATTTCTCCGGCTTTTTTGACAGCACCTTCGTGGTGCTCTGCGGCGATGCGCTGATCGACCTCAACCTGACCCAGGTGGTCAACTTTCACAAATCTAAGGGGGCATTGGCCACGGTGGTGTTGCGAGAGGTGGATCCCAGCCAAGTCTCCAGCTACGGAGTGGTGGTAACTGATGAGACGGGCCGGGTCACCGCCTTCCAAGAAAAGCCCAGGCAGGAAGAGGCCCTCAGCAACACCATCAACACCGGCATCTACGTGTTCGAGCCAGAAGTCCTGGACTACATCCCCCCCGGCTGCCCCTATGACATCGGCAGCGATCTCTTCCCCGCCTTGGTGAAAGCCGGCTCCCCCTTCTACGGCCTCAAGGCCGACTTCCAGTGGGTGGACATTGGCCGTACCCATGACTACTGGCTGGCAGTACAGAAGGTGCTGCGCGGCGAGATCAAAGGCGTCAAGGTGCCCGGGATCCAGATTCGGCCCGGCGTCTGGACAGGGATCAACATCCGCGCCAACTGGAATCGCATCCACATTGAGCCACCGGTGTACATCGGGGCCAGCACCTACCTGGCGGATGGGGTAAAGCTCATCGGCCCCACGGCCATTGGCTACGGCTGTGTGTTGAACGAAGGGTGTACGCTGGATGGCAGTCTCATCTTTAACTACACCCAAATCGCCGCAGGAGTGACGCTGCGCCACCAGATGGTGATGGGTCGCTACTGCATTTCCTCCGATGGCAATGCCATCGACACGGAAGAGTCCAACCTCACCTGGTTGATCGGAGATGCCCGCAGCCATGGCAACGGCAAATCCCAATAGCGCCCTCTATCTCTACGGGATCGTTGCTGCCCCCGGCCCGCGCCACCTGAATGTGGTGGGGCTGGACAAGCAGCCGGTGGGGGTTCACGTGCTGGGATCTTTGGCCTTTCTCTATTCCCAGGCCCGCCAGGAGCGCTACTTGGCCAGCCGGGCCAATCTGCTGGCCCACGAAGCCGTCCTAGAAACCGTGATGAACGAGGGACACCGCGCCCTGCTGCCGTTGCAATTTGGCCTGGTGGTGAGCAGTTGGGATCAGGTGGAGCAGGATCTGGTCAAACCGCGCCTGGCCGATCTGCTGACCCTGCTGCAGCGCCTAGAGGGCAAACGGGAGGTGGGGGTAAAGGTCTTCTGGGATCCCCAGCAAGAGCTCCAATTGGGGCTGGAGGAAAACCCCGCCCTGAAAGCCCGGCGGGACGAGATGGTCGGCGCCCCTTTGGGTCTGGATGCGGTAGTCGAGATCGGACGGGCTCTGGAGCAGCTTTTGGAGCAGCGGCGTCAGCGCATCGCCCAAACCTTCACGGCGGCCCTCAGCCCCCTGGCCAGCGACCGCGTGGAAGGCGATCTGCTCACGGAGAACATGGCCTACAACGGCTCATTTTTGATCAACTGGGAAGATGAGCCGGCTTTTGCCCAAAAAGTGGAGGAGCTAGACCAGACCTTTCAGGGGCGGCTGCGCATTCGCTACAACAACTTCACCGCTCCTTACAATTTCGTCAAGCTTTGACATGTTTTCTGTTTTATGGTCATTCAATCCAGTCCAATGGCGATGGAACGGTTGGTTACCTCGTTATTGCTCCGCAACGCTGTCGCCAACGCGCCGCTCTAACTCCCCTCTCCCTCAGGGAGAGGGGCCGGGGGTGAGGGGATCCCTCAGGGAGAGGGGCCGGGGGTGAGGGGATCCCTCAGGGAGAGGGGCCGGGG
>NZ_JANSJJ010000117.1:0-830 GCF_047502715.1 Synechococcus sp. H55.10 | reverse complement strand
ATCCACAGCAGCAGGAAGTTGGGTCGACGCAGGACGGCAGCAAAGTTTCCCAGGCCTGTCCCTGAGAAAGGGGAATCCACTTGGCTATCCTCTTTGGGATCCTGGGGAGGGGGCTCTGGCAAGGGATCCCCCGACGAACACTTCAGCGAGCCGGAGGGGGGACTTGCCGGCGGCTCAAGTGGGGGGGCCTCTGACTTCAGCACCTCAGTTGAAGGAAATGTGGAAGGAAGATCCCGAAGATGAGAAGTCCGGTGGCAGACCTCCACCTCCCCTTCCGGCCAGTCCCATCGTTGCTCCAAAGTCATGGTGCCCCCGTCCAGCATATCCCTCTCTCCCGCCTTGGCTTTCCCTGCCGCGCTCCAGCATTACCGCTGCTGGCTTGGGAGAGGTGCCCTAATCTTAAATCTTGACCTAGCCTGCAATCAAACTTGCCTCCCCTCCAGGGCAGCTTACCCCTGGCCGCCCAAGTTGTGCCTCCCCCCTGAGCAAGCCGCTAAGGCGATGGTGGGGAAAGGCTATCAGCTTTCTGACAACGATAGGGAGCGCAAGGGATCCGGGATCGACTCGCTGGGGGCTACAAAGCTGCCCTTTTCCACAAAAGTGAGGCGCAGCGCCAGCCAACGGATGAAATCCTCATTGGTCGAGACCACTGCCCCCAGCGGCTCCTTCAACTTGTTGCGTAGGAGCCTTAACTCTGGAGCTTCCATGAAAGCCGGCTGGGGCACCCAAAAGAAATCGATGAGGCGATGGTGCTCCTCATAGTGTCGGCGACGCTCCTCCAGCACTTCCTCCAGAGGTTCAGAGCGCAAAAAAGACAGACTGGCAACAAT
>NZ_JANSJJ010000116.1:0-4470 GCF_047502715.1 Synechococcus sp. H55.10 | reverse complement strand
GGCCTGAAAAACCAGGACAACGAGGATGGCATTGTCCTCTCCCAAGCTGACACTCTCTTCGAGGGCAGCATCCCTCGCCTCAAAGTAGCTCAAGTGGCTGTTGAAAGCCTATTTCAGCCGGCAGCAAAAAACCGCATCTTCGAGATCATCGCTAAGCCCGGCGTTCCCAGGCGGGAGTGGAGTGACCTCTTTGCCCTAGCAAGCTAGGGCCCCGTCGGAAGAAAAGTAGTATAGGGATCTCACGCCCGAGGCTGAGGGCGTTATAATCTCCGCAGCCCTAGCGGAGGTCCCTGAGATGGTTGTGCAACTCTTGCCTCAGTGTGAGAACTTACGGGAGCATGTTGAAACGATTCTAAACCTTTGGCAGCAGGATCCCACGCTCTCAGCAAAGCAAGATACAACCCGAGTTCAGGCTTCACTGAGCAAGGCTATTTCTCCAACTTTTGAGATTGTCTTTGCCGGTGCTTTTAGCGCTGGCAAGTCGATGCTGATCAACGCCTTGTTAGAAAGGGAGCTTCTCTATAGCGCTGAAGGACACGCCACAGGGACAGAGTGCTACATCTCCTATGCAGAGCCTGACGCCGAGAGGGTAGTACTCACCTTCCTCAGCGAGCGGCAGGTGCAGGAACAGATGGCTGCCTTCTGCACTCGCCTAGGCTTGACCCTACCCAGCGGCAACAACCTAGAGGAAGTCACCCTCAATCGCCTAAAAGAGCAGGCTGAGGCCATTGTTCAGCAGGAGGGCGGCAAAAGTAAGTCGGAACGAGCAAAGCAGGCAGATGCGCTGCGCTTATTAATTGAAGGTTTCCAGCAAAACCGCGCCAGAATTCACCCAACCGAAAACAGAGTATTTTCGATGGAACAGCTTAACCTTGGCAACCTAAGAGAAGCGGCCAGTTTTGCGCGGCGCGGTGCCAATAGTGCAGTTCTGCGGAAGATTGAGTACTACTGCCATCATCCTCTATTAGAAGACGGAAACGTTATTGTCGATACCCCTGGAATTGATGCTCCGGTTAAAGCGGATGCCGAGCGCACCTATCAAAAAATTGCCGATCCAAACACTTCCGCAGTTGTCTGTGTCCTCAAGTGTGCTACAACAGGTGAGCTGACTAAAGAAGAAACAGAACTCATTGAGCACATCCAAAGTAGCGAAAGTATTCGCGATCGAGTTTTTTATGTGTTCAACCGCATTGATGAAACTTGGTACAACTCCCAGCTAAGGCAGAGATTAGAGACCATCATTGACCAGCAGTTTCGTCAAGCCCGCCTATTTAAAACTAGTGCCCTGCTTGGCTTCTACGGCTCGCAGATCAGGGAAACGACTCGAGAAACAAGGTTTGGTCTGGATACCATTTTTGCAGAAAGTATAAAAGAGCTAGGTGGCAGAGAGCAGACACCTCAATTTATTAGCGAATTTGTCAAGTACTGTAGCTCCTCAGGCAGGCTTGTGGGATCCCCCTTCCGCCCTTCGGTGCACGGCTATGAGACTCCTATCGATAACTACGTTCGAATTCTAAGCGAGTGGGGCAAGCCCTTGATTGAGTACATGATCAAAGATAGCGGCATAGAAGAATTTCTCAGTGGGATTACTCGCTATTTGAAGGAAGAAAAGCGCCCGCAGTTGTTTATAGCTCTTGCCGATGACCTGCAGCCTCTGTGTATTGAGCTCAGAAAGTCCTACCTAGATCTTTATAGAGACCTAGACAGCCAACCCAGAGAAGTCGATAGCATGATTGCCCATGAGTTAATGCTTATTAATCAGCAGTTGAATAGGATTGGTCAAGAGTTTGATGAACACATTCAAACTATGGTTAGTGAAATTATCGACGGAACGGATAAAGAGTTTGAGTATGACTTCCGAAGGCTGCAGGCCAAGATGGTGCGTAGGCTGGATGAGCTTCTGGACACATTCTCAATAGATAGTGCCTATAGCCAAGCTGTTCGCATCCACCACCGTAACTCCACAGCTCCCTTTTTGGCTGTGCTGGTTGAGGCCCTTTACTACCTATCGAATCACCTAGAGGATATACTGGTCGAGTCTGCCACCACAGTTGTGGAGAACTCCTTCCGGCGGATTATCGATCGGGTATGCAGTGCAGACTACTACAAGCAGTTGTTTCGCCTACTGGGATCCGACGGTGATCTAGAGAAAAAACTACTAGAGGTTAAGGAAAAAGTTTGCACTGCATTAGTCAGCGGCGCTCGAAAAGAGTGCGATCGGTATCTAAGAGAAAGTCCTCGCTTCTATGACGAGGGCACTTTCTCCATTTACCAGTTCCGGGAAGTTTTAAAGCAAACATCTCAGTCCTACGATATTTCCGCTATTCGAGATGCGGAGCCGGGGATCCGGCAATTGCTGAAGCTTGACTTTGAGCCCAAAGTCAGCCAGACAATACGCTCTAACTTCCGGCAAGAAACCAACAATACCCTCAAGACTCAGCTCTTGCCCGTTGCTAAGGAAGTGGCTGATGAAATTCTGCAAAAGTATCCCGAAGCAAAGCAATTTATGGAAGCGACACTTAGAAAGGAAGCAGAAGAAAGAATTACCTTAAACCAACAGCGTCTAAGGGATCTAGAAGCAAAGATCGATAGCTACAACCAAGCCGTTTCTGGGATTAACCTATGCTTACAGGCTATGGGCCTAGGTCGTGAACTTTTGCCCTCGATTTCTTTACTGAAACCTTCTTCGACCGGTGAATTAGCTGACAGCTCAGCAGGTTCTTCCGAGCAGCCAGCGAGCGAAAGTGGGCCGAGTGATGAGATCTCTGACTTAGGTAAGATTTTCCCCGAGCTGGACAGCATACTTGACGATCTGAGATAAAGCAGTTTGTTTCTCCCTACTATTTGAGGAGGTGAAGTTTTGTTACCTAAGTCCCTGCCCTTGCAGCAATGCTTAGAAGGGGTTCTCTCCATAGGGGAGAAAACTTTCAAGGTTGCTAGCCTGGTCAAAGCTGCCCAAGAGGATTTGGCCAAAAAGGAAGAGCTCAATCGCTTGTTTATTGCAGCCTTGAGATCCTCGGGGATCCTCCCAGCGGAAAACCTGATTAGTATTGCCAGTAGCTTTCTTCCTCCTATTCCTATTCCTCCCGGATCTGAAGAAAAGTTAGAAAAGTTACTGCAAGAAACCAAGTGGTTTGATCAGGGCCTTACCTGTCAGCTCTTGGTACCGGGTAAGAAGGAGTGGGAGAAAGGTAGGGTCAGATTGCGGATCACTGTAGAGTTTGAGCCAGAGCGTACGAGCTCAGAAAGTAGCGATGGATCCCCTCTAGATGACCTTCGCACAGACAAGGAGTAGCTTAAGTTAGCGGGATGCATTAGGAGGCTGGGTCAGTGTCAAGCAACGATCAACCTCAGGATCGCTTTGTCGAGATAGATGCTTCTCCAAGCACCGTCATTGATATAGGAGGACGCCTGATCTACTCAAAAGAGTTTATTGGGGCTTGCTTAGAAAGTGCTTATGATAACTTTGGATCTCGTTTATCTGACAAACTTAGAGCCAGAAACATTTCATTTAACTATGGCTCGGTTAATTTTGGCAAAATAACTGATGCGAGAGGGATCCCTGCTAAACTTTTACGTCCTAGCTTGCCATGGGTTGATGGCAGAGTTAGGGTAAGGCTAATAGTTGAGTTTGAGCCAGAAGATCCAGGATCAGCAAGCGATGGATCTTCTCTGGATGACCTTCGAAAGGATGCCGATTAGCCAGGTCTGTTAGCACTAGGAAACAAGACATGCTTGACTCGATACTTCTCAAAGTAGATGATAAAGAAACTGCCGTTGCGATTGGCGACCAAATCTATCTTCCTAGTGTTTTGCACAGTGCAATTATTGATTACCTTCTTGCAGATATTGCACGAACAAATAGCCACCTTCGCTCAAAAAAGGTTCACGTAGAAATTAGAGCTTTAGTAGAGGGAGTAAAATCCCGAATCTTACAGCCTAGAAAGGATTGGTCTGAGGGAAAGGTATCCCTTAAAGTTTGTCTCGAGTTTACTCCCGATAGTCCATCCCGAAATTCTGAAGAGAATCTAGATATTTTTCGCGCTACAGGTGAGTAGTGAATGAAAGAGAAAAAACCTGGTGAGAGGATCCCGATCCCAGCATCTGTGCGGGAGTATGTCTTCCAAAGGGATGGCTTCCGCTGCCGCAGTTGTGGCAAATCGCCCCCAGAGGTGCAGCTTCAGGTTGATCACATCGTCCCCCTTGCCCAGGGCGGCAGCAACGACATCAGCAACTTGCAAACCCTGTGCAAAGTCTGTAATCAGCGCAAAAAGGACAGGTGGGATCCCCGCTTTCGCCGCCGTTTCGATCTCTAGGGAGCTGAGACCTACCTCAAACAACAGACGGAAAGCCTATCCCTAACCCCCCTCTCCCTCAGAGGGGTTGGGGGTGAGGGCAGCAGCGCGAAGTGCTTGGGTAGGTGGCAAAGTGAAAGTGTTTGAATTGTGTTTGAACCGACTATAAAGCTTG
>NZ_JANSJJ010000115.1:0-834 GCF_047502715.1 Synechococcus sp. H55.10 | reverse complement strand
TGTCATCCTTGACGAGTGTCTGCAGGTGCTGGCGGAGGTAGCTTTATCCCTCTGGCCCTATTGGTATGGAGAAAAGTTTGAGCCGGGCAGAACGGCAGAGGCCCAGGTTCTCAATCGTCTCCGCGCCCGAGAGCTGTCTGCAAAACGGGATCCCGCTATTTCCAGTAGCTGGCTCAGGGCAGCAATGCACTTGTGCCAGCAGCAACGCCTGCCTGTGGTGCCAGGGATCCAGCGGGCAATCCAGGTGCAGCAACTGGCCAAGGCCATTGCCCCTCGCGAGCTAACCTTGGCTTTAGCAACCGATGAGCCAGAGCCGGCGCCCAGCTACCTCCTCGGCTTGGCCAAGGCCGCTACCTGGTTGGCCGACCACAGTCAAGCACGGCTAGTGCTGGTGGTGCCGAGTGCTTTGGCCGCTCACCCTGAATTGGCTTCCGTGAGCTACGGCGCCCTCCAGTTGCCGCTCCCGGAAAGGCGGGAGGAGTTCGACAGCTCGGTGCAGGTGGTGGTGGGTTGCAAGGGATCCCCTCACCCCTTTAGCCTAGCAGAGAAGAAGCTAGCCGAGCGGGTGGCAGCGGACCCGCAGCTCAAGGATCTGCTAGAGTTTAACCAAGTGTTACAAAGTGTAACCGGGCAATCCTTTCGAGCAGATCTCCTTTGGCGGGAGGGCAAGGTGGTGGTGGAAGTGGACGGGCCAGAGCACTGCAGCCGAGACCGCTACTACCAGGATCGCCTGCGGGACTACCAACTGCTGATTTCCGGCTACTTGGTGTTGCGGATCCCCAACGACCTGGTGATGAGCGACTGCGAGCGGGCGGTGGAGATGATCCGCAAGGT
>NZ_JANSJJ010000114.1:0-41146 GCF_047502715.1 Synechococcus sp. H55.10 | reverse complement strand
CGTAGATGTGTATAAGACACACCGACCCCTCTCCCGGAGGGACGACCCTCACCCCCAACCCCTCTCCCTCAGGGACGACCCTCACCCCCAACCCCTCTCCCGGAGGGAGAGGGGAGTTAGAGCGGTGCGTTCGCGACGGCGTTCAATAACGAGGTAGCCAGCCGTTTCGGTGCTGGTTGGGAGAAGCAGTGCGGCAAGGGTTGCACCCGATCGCTGAAAAACGCGGCGCGGAAGCCCTTGGCTCCTACTTTGGAGTTGAGCAGCGGCCCCAGTAGCCGCTTCCTCTATGTTCCGTCTGCTTTCCCAGGGTAAAGAGAACTATATTGGTCTCTAGGGCCATCGGCCCAGATCTCCCTCTTGTCCTTGCCATGCTCCAAACCCTGCCCCGTTCAGAGATTGCCGCCCGTTTGCAGCAGTTGCGCCAGCTTTTGCAGGAACAAAATCTAGATGGTTTTTGGGTGCCCTCGGCTGATGAGCACCTCAATGAGTATTTGCTGGAACATCGCAAGCGGCGGCAGTGGATTACAGGCTTTACCGGCTCGGTGGGGGATGCTCTGATCAGCCAAGACAGGGCCTGGCTGTGGGTGGATCCCCGCTACCACGAGCAGGCGGAGCGGGAAGTGGATCCCAACCTGTTTACCGTCATCAAAGGCGGCCTGCCGGATCAGCCCAGCCTGATGGAGATCGTAGAAGAGCTGGGATCCGGCTTTCGCCTAGGAGTGGATCCCTTCACGGTGTCAGTGGCCAGCTACCGGCAGTTGCAGACCCACGCCCAAGCCGGGGGGGTGCTGCTGATTCCAGTGGCGGAAAACCCCGTGGACAAGCTGGGATCCCGTCAGGCCCTTTCCGATCAGCCCATCTATCCTGTCCCTGTCCACCTCTGCGGGGCCAGCGCGGCAGAAAAGCTGGCCCAGGTGCGCCAGGAGATGCGCCGCAAGCGGGTGGGATTGTTGCCCCTAACCAAACTGGATCAGGTGGCCTGGCTGTTTAACCTGCGCGGCTCTGACATCCCCTACAACCCGGTATTCTGCGCCTACGCGCTGGTCGGCCTGGAGAGGGCTGCCCTGCTTACTGACCTGGAGCGCCTCACGCCCTCGGCTCGGCAAATGCTGGTGGAAGCCGAGGTCGAGCTCTGGCCTTACGAGGCTTACCCGGAACAGCTGCCCCAGTGGGCCAAGGGCTACGGGCCGGTGGGATTGGATCCCAAGCAAACCACTCAGGGCACGCAAGAGCTGCTGCAAGGGATCCCCTGTCGCGAGCTGGATCACCCCGTGGAGGCCCTCAAGGCGGTGAAAAACCCCACCGAGCTGGAGCAGATGCGGCTGGCCAACCGCAAGGCCAGCCGGGCCAAGATCCGCACCCTGGCCTGGATTGACCGGCAAATTCAAGCGGGGATCCCCATCAGCGAAGCCGATGTGGCTGCTGTTATGGAGGCCCACTACCGCGAGGAAGGGGATTGGGTGGGCCTGAGCTTTAACACCATCGCCGGGGCCGGCGCCAACAGCTCCATTGTCCACTACGGCACCCCGGATCCCCAGAAGTTCCTGCAGCCAGGCGAGTTGTTTTTGTTGGATTCGGGATCCCACTACCTGGGGGGCACTACCGACGCTACCCGCACCCTCTGGATTGGCTCGGAACCGGCGGATCCCTTGTGCCAGCGGCGCTACACCGAGGTGCTGAAAGCCCACATCCAGTGCGCCCGCCAGATCTTCCCCCCGGATACCTACGGGGTCTCCTTGGATGGCATTGCCCGCTCCAGCCTCTGGCAGGCAGGGCTGGACTACGGCCACGGCACCGGCCACGGCGTTGGCGCCTTCTTGAACGTCCACGAGGGGCCCAACGGGATCCACCGCCGCGCCACCACCCCCTTCAAGGTAGGTATGATCACTAGCATTGAGCCGGGCTACTACCAGCCGGGCTGGGGTGGGATCCGCCTGGAGAATCTCTACGAGGTGATCCCCATCCCGGAGCCGGAGGGCTGGATGGGCTTTCGTTCCCTGACTTGGATCCCTTTTGATGGGCGCCTGATCGACTGGGATCTCTTAGACGAGGCGCAACGGGCTTGGCTTGATGAGTATCACCGGCAGGTCTATGCCATCCACCACGCCACCTTGTCAGAACAGGATGCCGCCTGGTTAAAGCGCGCCTGTGGACTCAGTTGATGTACTCGCGCAAGCGTTGCCCGGCAAATCCCGTGGCAAAGAGCGCAGAAAGGATCCCCGCAGTTGGCCGCAGGCGGCATTGCCATCCAAGCCACGGGTTTGGCGCACACTGGCCTGCACCTGGTGCTCTTCAAGCTGGCGGACAAACGCCTCGACTCGTGCGGGATGGGGGCGTTGATAGTCGGCTTCCGAGATGGGGTTGTAGGGGATCAAGTTCACGTGCAGTTGCACCCCTGACCGGCTGGCCTGCTGCAACAAGTGCGCCAGTTGGCGGGCATGAATGGGCAGATCGTTCACCCCAGACAGCAGGGTATATTCAAAGCTGACTCGCCGCCCGGTGCGCCGCATGTAGTCGCGGCAATCCTGGATCAGAGCCTCCAAAGGGTAGTGGGTTGCCGCAGGGATCAACCGCTGCCGCAGCTCTTGATTGGGGGCATGCAGGCTGACCGCCAGAGTAATTTGCAGATCCTGCTGCGCCAGCCAGGCAATTTGCCGAGGTACACCCACCGTCGAGAGGGTGATGTGCCGTTGGCCGATGCCGATATCTTGGTTTAGGCTGCGGATGGCTTGCACCACCGTATCGCGGTTGAGCAGCGGTTCCCCCATGCCCATAAAAACCACGTGGCTGACACGACGGCCAAAATCTTCCTGCACCGTCAGCACCTGATCCAAAATCTCGTGCAGCTCCAGGTTGCGCCGGTAGCCCATCTTGCCGGTGGCACAGAAATCGCAAGCCATGGGGCAGCCCACCTGAGAAGAGACACAGACCGTCAGACGCTTGGCCGTTGGGATCCCGACCGTTTCGATCAACTGCCCATCCGCCAGCCCCAGCAGAAACTTCACAGTGCCATCGCGGGCCTCTGTCCGTTGCACGATGCGCGAGCGCCCCACCGGGTAGTTTTGCACCGCCTCCCGCCAAGCTTTGGGAAACACCGTCACCTGTTCCAGGGAGCGGATCCCTTTTTGGTAGATCCAAGTGTGCAGTTGTTGCCCGCGATAGGCCGGCTGTCCTTGGGCAACTGCCCAGTCTTTCAGGGCAGATAAGGATTGCCCCAGCAGAGGAGTGGGTAGGGCCGACATCAGTCCATCTCAAACGAGCTCTCAAAAGGTGGTCTGGCTCCTCCACTCTAGCCTGTTCCCGTGACCCAACCCCCTTCCCACCAGCGCGTCGATGAGGTGGTTCCCTCTTGCCCAAAAGTACTAGAGTGGATTTCTGTAGAGGGTGTTGTAGAGGATCCGAAACAGTAAGGACTACGTCCCGCTGACGCGAAAGAGAGCCCTCGATCTGCATCTTTTGAACCCATTAAACCCATCTAAACCTATGTCTGTCTCCCCGCAACTGGCTCGACTGGCCACCTGGATGGCAGGCCACTTCAATAACCTACAACAGGCGATCGCCGAGCCCGTCTGGTTCGCCAATATTCATGTGTACCAATGCCCCTTGCCTTGGTCGGTGTTGCAGGGGGTGGGGTTTTATGTGGAGCAACTGTACGATATTTACCCTGAACAGCCCTACCGGCAGCGGGTGATCCACCTCTTCGAGACCTCAGAAGGGATCCGGATTCAAAATTATGCGCTGACGGCTCCTGACTCCTACAAGTGTGCCGGTCGAGAGTTGCAGAAATTGGCCAGCCTGACAGCAGCCGAGTTGGAACTCTTGCCCGGCTGCATTACTCAGGTGGAATGGACGGGATCCTGCTATCGGGGCCGCAGCGTGCCCGGCAAAGGCTGTATTGTCGAACGCAAAGGCAGAACCACCTACCTGTACAGCGAATTTGAGATCGGGGCCGACTACTTTCACAGCTTAGACCAAGGGCGGGATCCCCAGACCGATCAAGTGATCTGGGGATCCCTGTCGGGGCCTTTTCGGTTTGTCAAAAAACAGGATTTTTCCGGGTACCTGCCGCAGTGGGCTGAGGAGCTGAACCATAAAGCTGTTGGAGCGACTGGTTGAGCGGCTGCAGGCGCTGAGGATCCCGTTCCCCCCGCCGGAGCTCTCGGCAAGAGCTGGTCTGGCTAACCCTGCGGCTACTGCCGGCTTCTTGGGCTCTGGAGCCATGGGGGCAGTGATGGCAGCTTTGGATCGGGCTCGTGTGAGCGTTGAAAGTAGCAACAAAATGGATCTGTCCTAGCCCTTGCCCCCAATCCAACTCATGGATGGAAACGGAAATTCTCTCTCCCACCTCTGAACACATTGCCGTAGCGGCTGCCGCCTTGCGACAGGGCCAGTTGGTGGCCATGCCCACGGAGACGGTCTATGGCTTGGCAGGCAATGGCTTGGATGAGCAGGCGGTGGCGAGTATTTTTGCCGCCAAGGAGCGTCCCCGCTTCGATCCCCTGATCCTACATCTACCGGCTGGGGTGACCCTAGAAGAATTGCAGGGATGGCTGGTGGATGTATCGGCTTTTACTCCCACCGCCCGCGCCTGGCTGGGATCCCTGATCGACACCTTTTGGCCGGGGCCTCTGACCCTGGTGCTGCCCAAGTGCCCCACTGTGCCGGATCTGGTGAGCAGTGGGTTGCCCACCGTTGCCCTGCGGGTGCCCGCTCACCCGGTGGCTCAAGCCTTGCTGCAGGCAGTACAAACCCCTCTGGCCGCTCCCAGTGCCAACCGCTTTGGTCGCATCAGCCCCACCTCAGCCCAAGCGGTTGCTGCAGAGCTGGGCGGGCGGATCCCCTACATCTTGGATGGGGGAGCGTGTGCCGTGGGCCTGGAATCCACCGTGCTTAAGCTCAGCCCGGAAGGGATCCCGACGCTGCTGCGCCCAGGGGGGATCCCGCTGGAAGCCCTGGAGGCCCACCTGGGCCTACCCATCCACTTGGCCCCGGAACAGGCCCCTGGAGTGCCGGAGGCGCCGGGACGGCTGAGCAGCCACTATGCCCCTGGCAAGCCCCTCTGGCTTTTGCCCACCGCCTTTGCCCAGCTTCAGCCCGGCGATTGGCAACAGATACAGCACCTGGCGACCGGTCATTCCCACCTGGGCATCCTCAGTTTTGCCGCGGATCCCCAGGCTTTGCTAAACCACCTCTCCCGCCACTGGCCAGGAGTTCTTTTCAGTGTGGAATGCTTGGGCTCGGATCCCAACACAGCCGCCCGCGCCCTCTTTGCCAGTTTGCGCCGTCTGGATGAAGGGGATGCCACGCTCCTGTTGGCAGAACCCCCACCCCTCTCGACGGGGTTGGGCTATGCGATGATGGATCGGCTACGCCGGGCCAGCAGCCTATGGAACCCTCCCCTCTCGTGGCCATCCTAATGGGCAGCGACTCCGATCTGCCCACCCTTGC
Source organism: Synechococcus sp. H55.10 (assembly GCF_047502715.1). Lineage (NCBI taxonomy): Bacteria > Bacillati > Cyanobacteriota > Cyanophyceae > Synechococcales > Synechococcaceae > Synechococcus > Synechococcus sp. H55.10. Next base: position 35,698 of record NZ_JANSJJ010000114.1, on the reverse strand, counting down.
ACCCGCCGCCCAGGTGTGCGAGGAGTTTGGGATCCCTTACCAGATGCAGATCCTCAGTGCCCACCGTACCCCGGAGGCGATGGTGGAGTTTGCCCGCCGCGCCCATACCCAAGGGATCCGCGTCATCATCGCCGGGGCAGGCGGGGCAGCCCATCTGCCGGGAATGGTGGCCTCCCTCACCCCCCTGCCGGTGATCGGGGTGCCGGTGCTCAGCCAACCTCTGCAGGGGATAGACTCGCTGTACTCAATTGTGCAAATGCCCAAAGGGATCCCGGTGGCCACGGTGGCCATTGGCAACGGCCACAATGCGGGTCTGTTGGCGGTGCAGATCTTGGCCAGTGGGGATGCCGACCTGCTGCGGCGGGTGATCGCTTACCGGGAAAGCCTCAAACAGACGGTACAGCAGAAAAATGCCCAGTTGCAAACCCAAGGGTGGAAAATCTATCTCGGTCGTCTCGGCGAAACGCAACCAGCATAATTTATTAGTAGTTAGAAAAAAGCGTCTACATCTTGCCACCTTACAGAAGGCCGGATGGGACAAAGTTTTGGGAGTAGCCAGCGGTGAAACATCAATCGGGTCGCCCCTCTACCGGCCAGGGATCCTGGCCAGAGTATCTGCAGCGGGTGGGGCGTGGGGCAATGGAGACGGGATCCCAAGTGGCGCTGTGGATCCTAGCGGGGCCGCAATGGCGGGTTTTGGCCCTGTCGGGCTTGGCCTTGGCGGGGCTGGCCTTTTGGAATGGGCGGCTGGCCCTCTCTCTGGGAGTGGGCACCTCGGTCATGTTGGGGCTCTACGGGGTGCGCAGCCCCGAGTTCAGCCGCCGCTGGCAGGAGTGGCAAGCCTGGTTGCGACAGGCGGATCGCTCGCTTTTGCTGGCGGTTGGCGCGGGGGCAGCCGCCACCTTCGGCACCTACACCCTCGTTTCCATCTGGGCGGAATCCAACCAGCGTTGGCTGGCCACCGGCGCTATTTTGCAGGGATTGGCCACGCTGGCGTTGTTATCGTTGCTGTTTGGGGAGTGGCTCAGCCGCCGACAAGAGCGGCAGCGTTCTCAACTGGAGCGCCATCTCAGCGACATTGCCTCTCCCGACGCCTTCAAACGGCTGGCAGGGGTTCGCCGCTTGCAGAGTTTAATGGGTCACCTGGAGCCCGAGCAAACCCGTCTGGCAGTGGATTATCTGCGGCTGGCCCTCGACCAAGAGACGGTAGCCGTTGTGCGGGAAGCCCTGCTGGAAGCCCTGCAAGGATGGGGGATCCTGCGCCGCCTCAACGATTTGACGGATCTCAAACACCCCAGCCGGGATCCCTCCTCAAACTAGGACGACAGCTGCCCCGGCCCTCCCGCCAAAAGGCTTCCCTTGGAGCTAGCCTGCAAGGAAGGCTAGGATCCCTTACTATGTATGAGTAATGATCTCCAACCGCTCCTCATAACCGCACCCTGCCAGCATGTACACCATTTCCGACTTTGACCGCCTGATCCAGTTTCTCCCGGTGGAGATCCGACCCGAGGTGCAGATCGAGATCGGCACCCCTGACCAATCTCGGGTTGTGCAGCCGCTCTGGCGCTTTCCCTGGCAAAAGTACACCCGCTTCGCCATCGACCTCAGCCGCTGGCAAAAGCTGAACCCTGACCAACAAAAGATTTATTTTCTACGGGAAGCGGTGATGGCCACCGAGCTGGCCTTGGGGGATAACTGGTCGGCCCTGTTGCTGTATCCCGCCTTGATCGGGGCCGGCAGCATGGGCATTTTGGTGGAGCTACAAATGGGGGATAACCTCGGCGTGGGCCTGGCAGCCGGCTTGGCGGCATCGGCGGTGTTTCTGCTGCGTAAAGCAGAGAAAGGCCAGAAGGCCCAGGTGGCAGCCGACGAGTTTGCCGTGCGCTATGCCTCCCAAAATGGCTACAGCCCCGAACAGGCGGCTGCCATTTTGCTGAGCGCGCTGCAGCAGGTGGCTATCCTGGAAGATCGCGTTAAGGATGACTACGACACCATCATGCGCCGCCGCAACCTGGAGTTTTTGGCGCAGCGGGGCCTGGGCTCCGGCACCTTGACCATCAATCCCAAGTACCGCAACAAGGGCCAAGGCCCCAACCCCTACCAAAATCCCTTCCAGCGCTGAGGGCTCAGGGCATGCGCAGCTCCCCTTCCACCTCCAGGCGGGTGTAAGGGCCGATGGCGAGGAAGCGCTCCCCTAGCATTTCGGCAGCGGCAGGTTGGATCCAGCCCATGCGCTGCAGCAGATGCAAAGCCAAGGCATATTTGGCCCGCGCGGCCCCATCCTGTACCTTGATGGCCAGGCCCATCCCCTCTCCGACGCGCCCAATGCACTGGATCCCTTCGGCGCCGGACTTGCTGACCAGCTCGCCTTGGGTGGCCCGCATCAATTCTGTGTCGAAACATCCCTGTCCGGCCACCATTTCCGGGTGGTGGGTCATGGCGCGGGCGATGGCCTCCAAGTCGGGCCGCTCGCCGGCAGTCAGTTGGGCAAATAGAGAGGCCAAATGGTTCAGTTGCAGTTGGTAGGTGGGCACGCCGCAGTCATCGCGGGCAAACAAAAACTCTTCCGAGGGCATCTGCAATAGATCCGCCAACTTAGCCCGCACCAGGGCCTGAACGGGGTGTTGCCGCTGGGCGTAGTCCGGCAGGGTCCAGTTCTGGGCGCGGCTTGCTAGCAGCATGCCAGCATGCTTGCCGGAGCAGTTGTGGCACAGGGGGCTGGGCTTGCCGGGTGGGGTGGGGCAGACCAGCAGCTCGGGAGACAGGTCGGCGCGCCAGAGCATGCTGAACACCTGCCGCGCATGGGCCGTGGTGCCCTGATGGGATCCGCACATAATGGCGATATCCTTCTCGCTGAGGCGGTAGCGCTCGCGGATGCCGGTGGAGAGCATGGCCAGCGCTTGGAAGGGTTTGAGCGCAGAACGGGCAAAAACAGGGGTGGTGCTGTTGCCGGCCATGGCCAGGGAGCGCCCGCGGCTATCGGCCACGACCGCTTGGCAATGATGGATAGATTCGGTCAACCCTTCCCGCAAAACATGGATCAACAGTTCGGGGGTGGTGGAACGATTCTCAAATGACATGAAATCCTGGGAAAGGGCCGACGAGTCTGAAAAAAGGATGTGTACTTTAATCAAATCATACGCGCAGATCCGGCGCGAGACGTTGTCGGAACCTTTCTAAGTAGCAAAATAGAACAGTTGCCTCTGGATCCCTGACTTCTGCCATGTCCTTAGCTCCACTGGTGTTTTTGGTTTGTCACGGCAGCCGGGATCCGGAATACCAACAGGCGGCGGCGGATTTGCTGGCCCGGGTGCGGCAGCGGCTGGCTCCTCAGCCGGTGGAGCTGGCCCAGTTGGAAGGTCAGCCCCTGACCTTGGCAGAGCAGATTCACAGACAATTGGCCTCCTGTCTGGATAGAGTCGATGGGCCGGTGGTGCTGCTGTCGCTGTTTATGGGCGGGGGATCCCATGTGGAGGAGGATTTGCCGGCTGCGGTGGAGCAGGTTCAAGCTCGCTGGCCGCGGCTGAAGCTGCTGTTGACGCCCCCCATCGGCCAGCACCCGGCCCTGCTCGATTTGGTGGCGGCTCGCGTGGTTGCGGCGCAGCGGTTGGGGGAACTGACCCACGGCTGGATCCTATTTGGCCATGGCAGCCGCCTGCCGGGATTTGCCGCCCAGCTCCAGGCCGGGATCCAAGCTCTGGAACAGCGCCTGCCCGGAATTCCCATCCACCTGGCTTTTGCCGCCCAGCCCCCGACACTGGAAGCGGCTGTAATCCATTGCCTGCGTCTGAGCCAGTATCGCCTGCGGGTGCTGCCGTTTTTTCTTTTTCCGGGCGGTCTGCTGCGCGCTTTACAAGAACAAGCTCAGCGGCTACAGCGAGAATGGCCCTTGCTGCAGATTACGGTGGAGCCGCCCCTCTGGCGGGATCCCCAGGTGGTACAGGCCATCCAGGAGACCCTGCAGACGGCCTGTCTGACCGGGAAGTAGGGTTGGTTGGTCAAAACTGTCTTGTTCCAGCAGAATAGATATTTCCGACAAGCTATTGGGATTTGAGATGGGCAAAGTGTATCTGGTGGGGGCAGGGCCTGGGGATCCGGGACTGCTGACGGTCAAGGGCAAAGCGCTGCTCGCCCATGCGGACGTGGTCATCTACGATGCCCTGGTGGGATCCCCCATTTTGGATCTGATCCCACCCACAGCAGAACGAATCTACGCCGGCAAACACTGCGGCGCCCATACCCTCCCGCAGGAGCAAATCACCGCCTTGCTGATCGAGAAAGCCCAGACGGCAGCCGTGGTGGTGCGCCTCAAGGGCGGGGATCCCTTCATCTTCGGGCGGGGGGGCGAGGAGATGCTGGCCCTGGTCCAGGCCGGGATCCCGGTGGAAGTGGTGCCGGGAATTACGGCGGGCATGGCCGCCAGCGCCTATGCTGGGATCCCACTCACCCATCGCGACCTCAGCTCCTCGGTTGCCTTCGTAACCGGCCATGAGGCGGTAGGGAAATACCGCCCCCAGGTCAATTGGCGTGCCCTAGCGGAGGCCGTAGAAACCTTGGTGATCTACATGGGTATGCACAACCTCGGCCACATCGCCGCCGAATTGTTGGCCGGCGGCAAAGCTCCCGACACCCCCGTTGCCCTGATCCGCTGGGGCACCACGCCGGAGCAAGAGATTCATCTGCTCCGTTTGGAGACTCTAGCCGGTCAGCCCTCGCCTGTAGCACCGCCCGCCATTGTCGTGGTGGGAGCGGTGGTCAATCTGGCCGGCCTGTTGCCCACTCTATGTCCGCTTGCCCCTTCAGAGCCTCAATGAACGCCTTTTTTCGCAAGCTGAGCGCCCTCTTTGCCGCCTACTACGCCTACATGCTGGAGTACCGGGCGGAGCTGATCCTGTGGGTGTTGGCCGGATCCCTGCCCTTGATCATGATGGGGCTCTGGAGCGAAGCCGCCCGTTCAGGAGATTTCTCGCTCTCTTCCCTGGAGTTCAGCCGCTATTTTCTGGCCGTGTTCCTGGTGCGCCAGTTCAGCATCACCTGGGTGATCTGGGACTTTGAGCGGGAGGTCGTCGAAGGCAAGTTATCGCCGCGTCTGTTGCAGCCTCTGGATCCCGCTTGGCACCACGTCGCCAGCCACCTGATGGAGCGCCTGGCCCGTCTCCCCTTTACCATAGCTTTGATTGCCTTCTTTTTTCTGCTCTACCCCCGTGCTTTTTGGATCCCGTCTTGGCAACAGGTGGCACTGGGATCCCTGGCCATTCTGTTGGCTTTTGCCCTGCGCTTTCTTATGCAGTACACCCTGGCGCTGCTGGCCTTTTGGGTGGAGCGAATATCGGCTCTGGAGCAGCTTCATTTCTTGGTGTACCTGTTTTTGTCGGGGGTGATCGCCCCTCTGGAGGTGTTTCCACCGGCGGTGCGCCAGGTCTTGGCCTGGACGCCCTTTCCCTACTTGGTGCATTTTCCCGCCGGCCTCTGGGTGGGGATCCCACAAGATATCCCGCGCGGTTTTGCCATGGGCCTGGCCTGGCTGGGGCTGTTTTGGCTGGTCAACCGCTGGCTGTGGCGCAAGGGTTTGCAACGCTACTCCGGGATGGGAGCCTAAACAAACCTATTTCCCAGTCCGCCTGAGCCGGCAGCAAGACTGCTTCTGGAACGACTATTATGGGGCAGGGGTTAGTTGATCGCCAGCATCCTATCTGGACTTAAACTTGCGGCAAGAGGTGAATAGCGCCCTCAGATCATCTCTTTAGTCATTCCTCAACAGCCTCTCCCGCTAGTCATCATGAAGCGCGTATTGGTCGTAGATGACGATCCCCTCTCTTTAAAGGTGCTGAGCCGCCACTTGACTCAGCACGGCTATCGGGTTTGTACGGGCACTTCGGGTGTAGAAGGGCTGCGCCTGTTTGCCCAAGAGCAGCCGGATGTGGTGGTGTCGGATGTGGTGATGCCGGAAATGGATGGCTTCGAGTTTTGCCGGCAACTGCGGCAACAGCGGGGCGGCGAACTCGTCCCCTTTATCTTTCTCTCCTCTCGCAGCGAGTTGGACGACCGCGTTCAGGGCTACGAGTGGGGAGCCGACGACTACATCATCAAGCCCTTCGAGCCGCTGGAGCTGGTGGCCAAGATCGAGGCGCAAATCGAACGATCCCGCCGCACCCAGTTGGAGATTCTGCGCCTGATCCAGCAGCAAACCCAGGCCAAAGCCGAAACTGCCCCCCGTCCCACCTTGGCAGATCTTCCCCTTACCCCTGCTGAGGAGCGGGTGTTCCGGGAAGTGATCCGCGGCCTCACCAACAAGCAAATCGGCGAGAAGCTGTTCATCAGCCCGCGCACTGTGCAAACTCACCTGACCAACATCCTCAGCAAGCTTTCTCTGGAAAATCGCTCGCAACTGGTGCGCTTTGCCTATGAGCGAGGCTACAGCGCCCAAGAGGAGCCGGACTCTCTTTCAGGCCAGGTGTAGCTGCAAAACAGAACGCGGCGCCTTGCGCACCCGACAGGGGATCCGCTCCTTGCCCAAGCGGACAAATGCCTCGTAGCGGTGGCAGCCGGAGAACCCATAGTATTCTCCCTCCACTTCCAAAACTTCGATCGGCTCCTGCAGCCCGATTGCTTCGATGGAAGCCATCAGCGCCCGCACTTTCTCCGGATCCGTCTGCCGCGGCAAGGGGCGACGAATTTGGGCCAGGGGAATCTCGCGAATGTGCGCCATGGTGAATTTTCTCCCTAGGTAAGCTCCTTAATCATACTCATTATGACTTTGCTCTAGCAAGGCTTGCAGAGGGAGTGGATTCTCAGGTCAGAGCATGGCAGGATAGCACCATTCCTCACTGCCCTTTCGCTCAGGAGCCAACTTAGCCATGTGGCAACTCCTCCAAGCTTTCTGGGGAAAGATCGCTGGCCAAGCTCCCCCCGTACCCCCTGGCAAGGCCCCCCAAACCCCCCCTGGCGAGATGCCGCTGCAGCCACCTTCTCCCCGCCCAGCAGAAGCCTCTCAGCCCACGCCGGAACCTTCCACTCCAGCAGTAGCTGGGCAAGGTGGGGAAGCAGCAGTGTTGATCTCTTCTCAGGAGCAATCCCCGGACTCTAATGCAGTGGAATTTCCCCTGGGCACCTCTACGGCCAAAAGCATCGGCAGCTTCTGGGCCATGGCCGATACGGGATCCCGGATTTCCCGCATTGCTTCCGCCACCGACAGTGGCCGTGCGATCAGTGCCATTGCAACTGCCAGACTGCGCCAGCCGGAATAGAAGCTGGGATCCCTCTGGCTTTGGGGAAAGCAGTGTCTGCCCGGCTGTGACCCGTCTGGGCTCAAGGCAAGGTTCAAGAGTGCCCCGCCTTTTTGTCCGCTCCAGAGCCTGGGTTTTCAAAATGGAGCTCAACAACACCATCGTTGCAAACATGTGAAGACATTTTCCAAGCGTCAGGAGTTGCTGGATATGCTGGAGACCCTCTTCAACGCGGCCAATTGGTTTGCTTTGCCTTTTTGGGCTTTGATGATCCTGCTGCCGGGCTGGAAAGTGACCCGTAGGGTGATGGAGTCGCTTTTGCCCATTGCCCTTTTGGCAACAGTTTATCTCTATCTTCTGGTTACCGGATTTAACGCCAATGCTCTCCAGGAGTTTTCCAATCCTCAGCTATCTCTGAACAGCCTGACTTCTCTATTCAGCCAGCCCTCGGTCATGGCGACGGGATGGGTTCACTACATTGTGATGGATCTATTTGTGGGCCGCTGGATCTTCTTGGAAGGCTGGGAAAAGCGAGTTTGGACAACTCACTCTCTGCTTTTGTGCTTGTTTGCTGGGCCGGTGGGTTTGCTCTCCCATCTGCTCACAGTGACCGTGGTGCAAGGGATCCGAAAGGGCCGGCCTGGGGTTGTTGGCTCGGATCAAAGCGCAGAAGTGCCGCAAGAATCCTCTTAACTCTTGCCCAATGCCTCTGAGCACCTGGATCCTATCGGCAGCCTTCCCCAATTGGACTAACGGCGGGTGCGGGATCGAGTCAGCCTTCGGATGGCTTTCGCCGCGCGATAGGTGGCCCAGATCAGGTGAACGAACAGGGCCAGCACCACCATCGCCACTGCCGCCGCCCCAACGTTGCCCAGCCAGCCCCACTCCTCTAGCCCCGTCAGGGCCACCAAGGCCCAAGAGGCAGGGTGCAGCATTCCCCCCAAAAGAAGAATCTGGGAAAACAGGTGCCCGGCTGTGAAGCGGGATCCCAGCGTCACCAGGGCCAGCCCGCCGCCGATGTTGATCAGCCCCATATTGCCCAAAAAGGCGTAGCAGATGTGCCAGGCGTACTTTTGTTTGGGCACCTCTTGCCAGGAAAGGGGCTCGGCAGGGATCCCTGGCAAATCTTGCGGAGCGGGCAGCAGCGGCTGAACCTGGCCGAGGATCCAGCCGAGAGCGATGGCGGCGACCAGCATCGCCACTCCCGCCTTCACATTTAACTTGCCGGGGATGGTTAGCTCAGGGTGGGCCCACATCGCCGATCCTCCGCCCAATCTGTCCTAGCCTATCCTGTCTTTGCCCCCCATTGGCCAACGGCCTCAATCCGTGGGATAGAGCGGCGTGCCACAGCGCTTACAAAACTGGGCATCCTCATCGTGCTGGGAGAGGCCACAGCCTGGGCAGGCCCACTGCACCGAGGTGCTGCTTTTCACCAGTTGCTTGATCAGCTCTCCCACCTGCCAAGGGATCAGGGCAACACCGGTCAAGATCATCAGCACCGTCAACAGCCGGCCCAGCTCAGAGGTGGGGGTGAGATCCCCAAACCCCACCGTGGTCATGGTGACAACAGAAAAGTAGAAAGCATCCAAAAAGGTGGCAAAAGCGCCGGGATTGACCGGATGTTCCACCTGGTAGATGAGGCCAGAGTAGACAAAGACAATCGCAAAGAGAGTAAAAAGGATGCGCAACAAGATGCGGGTGTCAGCGGAGATTACCTGACCAAATAGGGTCTTGCCCTCCACCAGGCGCAGCAGCCGCAAGATGCGGAACCAGCGCAAGAGGCGGATAAAGCGAATATCCGTCAGCCCGGCAAAAAAAGGCAAAATCGCCAGCAAGTCAATCAGCGAATAGAGACTAAAGAGGTAGCGCAGCTTTTGCGGAGCCGCTGCCCAGCGCAGCAGATACTCCACCACAAACAGGCCGAGGATGAGGCGATCCAACCGCTCCAGCCCAAGGCGCACCTGGGGAGAAATGGGGTAGGTCTGTACCACAAAAAAGGCAGACGAACAAAGAACCAACCCCGCCACCAGCCAGTTCACCCAGCGGCTTTCAGGAGTGTCTTGATCCCCCCAATACCGCTGGAGGAGGCCAGCAGGGACAAGCTCGGCTTGAGGGGGGGCCTGGGAGGGTAGGGTGGTCACAAACGGGATCCAGTTGGGAGAGATCGAGAGAGTTTCCTTTGAGCGCCTATTGGGCGTACCTTGACTAGGGTAATGGAAACTGGTAAGTGGAGCGAACTTCGCTCCTGCAAACGTCTAGGCTTGAGTTGAGTATTGAATCGATGTTGCCTCCCATTGTCCTGGCTTCGCAATCTCCTGCCCGCCGCCAATTGTTAGAAGCTGCCCGGATCCCTTTTCGCGTTCAACCCAGCTATTTTGACGAAAGCCAAATCCAAAGCTCGGATCCGGTGGAGCTGGTGCAGAAGCTGGCCTCGGCCAAAGCCGAAGTGGTGGCGGCCCAACAACGGCAGCCCGTCTTGGTTATCGGGGCCGACTCGGTGCTCTACCTAGGTGGCGAGATCCTGGGCAAGCCGGCCAATGCTCTGGAAGCGGAACGGCGCCTGCGGCAAATGCGGGGCGAAGTGGGAGAGCTCTACACGGGCCATGCCTTGATTGATACGAGGCAGAGCCGCCGCCTCGTCCACTATGCGGTCACACGGGTGTTTTTTGCCAAGCCCAGCGACGAGGAGATCCGCGCCTACGTGGCCACCGGCGAGCCGCTCAATTGTGCTGGCTGCTTTGCCATCGACGGTCGGGGCAGCCTGTTCGTGGAGCGGATCGAGGGGTGTCCTGGCAACGTCATTGGGCTGAGTTTGCCCCTGCTGCGGCGCATGATCCAGGAGCTGGGCTATTCCCTCACCGAGGCCTGGAGTTAGCCGTCCAGGTGCTGCCGGAGCAGCTCGTTGGCCAACTTGGGATCCGCCCGCCCCTCGGTTTTTTTCATCAATTGCCCGACAAAGTAGCCGAAGAGCTTGGTTTTGCCCCCCCGATACTGCTCAAGTTGCTCGGGGTTTTCCGCCAGCACCTCGGCGATCATCTGCTCCAAGAGGCTGCCATCGGAGATTTGGGTCAGGCCCTTGGCCTCCACCAGGGCGCGGGCCGAACCGCCTTTTTCCAGCAGCTCCGGCAGGATCTCCTTGGCAATTTTGCTGGAAATGACGCCCTGCTCGATGAGGCCGATTAGCTCGGCCAGGGTTTCCGGCTTCAGGGCGATGTCCGGGTAGTCCAGCTTGTGGGTGTTGAGGTAGCTGGCGATGTCGCTCATCATCCAGTTGGCGGCTGCCTTCGGGTCGGCGCCAGCGGCAACCACGGCCTCAAAGTACTCGGCGGTGTTGCGTTCGTCGCTGAGGTAGCGGGAGTCGTACACCGAAAGTCCGTACACCTCTTGGTAGCGCCGCCGCTTCACGCCGGGCAATTCCGGCAGCTCCGCCTGCCAGCGGGCTTTTTGCGCTTCGGTGACGCGGATGGGCGGCAGATCCGGCTCGGGGAAATAGCGGTAGTCGCTGGATCCTTCTTTCTTGCGCATGCTGATGGTGCGCTGGCTGTTTTCTTCCCAGAGGCGGGTTTCCTGCACGATGGGCTCGCCTGCTTCCACGGCTTTGACTTGGCGGTTGAACTCGTACTCGATGGCCCGCTGGATGGCGTTGAAGGAGTTCATGTTTTTGATTTCCACCTTCGTGCCGAAGGTCTGGCTCCCCAGCGGGCGCACCGAGATGTTGACGTCGCAGCGCAGGGATCCCTCCTGCAGGTTGCCGTCGCACAGCCCGGCGTAGCGCAGGATGCGGCGCAGCTCCTGCACATACTCGGCTGCTTCTTCCCCGGTGCGGATATCCGGCTCGCTGACGATCTCGATGAGGGGAACTCCCGCCCGGTTGAAATCCACCAGGGAATAGCTGGATCCTGAGAGCCGATCGCTGCCAGCGTGCACCAATTTGCCCGCGTCTTCTTCCATGTGCAGACGGGTGATGCCGATGCGCTTGCTGCGGCCATCGCTGAGCTGGATCTCGACCCAGCCCTGGGTGGCAATGGGCAGGTCGTACTGGGAAATTTGGTAGTTTTTGGGCAGGTCGGGGTAGAAGTACTGCTTGCGGTCGAACTTGCTGTAGGGGGCGATGGTGCAATTGAGGGCCAAGCCGGCCTTGACCGCGTATTCCAGCACCTTCTCGTTGAGTACCGGCAGCGTGCCGGGCAGGCCCATGCAGATGGGATCAATTTGGGTGTTGGGGGGAGCGCCAAAGGCCGTCGCGCTGCTGGAGAAGATCTTGGAGCGGGTGCTGAGCTGGCAGTGCACCTCCAACCCAATCACAGCTTCGTATTCCACTTTGGCAGGGGCAGCAACCGTCATAGCTTCGGAAAGAGAATGCTGTTTCCCCATTCTAGTGGGATGTCGCCGGTTTCCCTCTCAAACGGTGGGACGGATCTCGAAGGTGGAGAGGCCCTCGGGCAGCTCGCAACGCTGTTCAACGGCCTCCACCTGCGAGCCGGGGCTGCCTTGCTGGCACCAGCGCAGCATTGCCTCCACCGCCGCCGGGGATCCCTCAAAAACGGCCTCCACGCGCCCATCCTGCAAGTTGCGCACCCAGCCGCCAACACCGGCGTTGCGGGCCATCGCTTCGGTGTAGGCGCGAAACCCCACCCCTTGCACTCGCCCGCGTACCCAAACGTGAACGCGAACCCTGTCGCTCATGTTGATGCCGATCCCTCTGAGGTACTGCCAGGTTCTGGGGCCGAGGTCGGCTCGGCTGGCTGGGCGGCAGCCTTCTCCGCCTGCTGCTCCAGGCGCTGCCAAAGAAAGTTAATGAGGGCAACCAGCGTCAGGATCCCCAAGGAGATCCCGCCGGCGTACCCAATGGCTTGCCACAGCACAGAGGACATGAGCTTAACCTCACGAATGCCGGTGCGGAGGAACCCAACCTTTCTGCACCTTAGCAGAGGTCTTGGCCGACCAGGCGACCTATGGGCACGTTTGACAAACCCTCTGGAAAACCGTTCCGGCACAGAGATTTGACGGCAGGGGCAAAAGACTGGGTTGGCCTGAAATACGTGCGCGCCCAGAAAGAAATTCTTAAAAAGCCTTCGCCAGCCGCAAAACCGCATTTAAGATTCGTGACTAGGGTTGGATGCCGGGTAACTTGCATTCTTGTTGAGACCGAACCGGCCAGGCTTTGTCGGCTCGACCCATCCCTGCCGTACAGCCTGCTTGAACTGTTGGCTTGATCTTCTGCCCTCAACTGCGATGGATTCTTCGATCTCTCAATTCCAGCCTTCTTCCCGGCGGGATCCCGTGCCTTCTGACAGGCTTTCCCTGCGCATGGGGCAAGCTCTGCTGGGGCTGGCAGTGGCCACTTGGCTGTTGATGGGGCTGGGCAGTGCCACCCGAGTCATGAACGCTGGGCTGTCTTGTCCGGATTGGCCCCTTTGCTATGGGGAGCTTGTGCCTGTTCAGCAGATGAACCTACAAGTCTTTTTGGAATGGTTTCACCGCATGGTGGCTTCTGCGATAGGCTTGGCTACCCTGGTTCTGATGGGGTTTGCCTGGCTGAAGCGCCGGGCATTGCCTACTTGGCTGCCCTGGGGCTTGAGCTGGGCTTTTGTTCTGGTCTTGGTGCAAGGGATCCTGGGTGGGCTGACGGTGACGGAGCTGCTGCGCTTTGACATTGTAACGGCCCACTTGGGCACGGGCCTGCTGTTCTTTGCCACGCTGCTCACCCTGGGATTGCTGGCCTTGACAAGATCCGGTTCTGAGGGCTCTGTCCTGCGGGGGCAGCCAGGTGAAGGGCCATTTTCTATCGGCTACCTGCCTTGGCTGGGCTTGGGGGCGGTGCTTCTGATCTATGTTCAGAGCCTTCTTGGCGCCCTGGTGGCTTCTCAATGGGCTTTGCACCAGTGCTTTGCTGCTGGCGAGCTGTGCGGGGTGATGAACAGCCACTTGCTGGGCGTGGCTCCGGCTACCCTTGGGGTGTTGGCAGTGGCGGTGGCCACCGGGCTAAGGCGCAAGCGGATCCCGCGGCTCCTCAAGTTCTTGGGTCACGGGTCTGTCGGCCTGCTGTTGGCCCAGGTGGGGATCGGCATCTTGACCTATCGCTACCGGCTGCAGGTGGAGCCGCTGACGGTGGCCCATCAGATGATCGGTGCAGCTTTGCTGGCCTGTTTGCTGAGCTTTACGGTTCTGGCCTGGCAAATGCGAACTCAGCGGGAAGAAGCCCGGTGGATGGCCATGACCGCAGAAATGACCGGTGAGTGATTTCCATGCAGGATGTTTTCCAAGACCGTTACCGAGCCGCACCGACACGGATCCCTTCCCAAGTCTGCCATCACCGAACGGTATCCCAGGTTTTGCGCAGCTATAGCCAGTTGGTGAAGCCGAAGATCATCGCCCTCTTGCTGATGACCACGGCCGGCGCGATGTGGATGGCGGGCAACAGCGATCCCCTGAAGTTTGGCGTCACCCTCGTGGGGGGCGGGATGGCAGCGGCAGCGGCCAACGTCATCAACATGGTGTATGACGCCGATATCGATCGCATGATGGAGCGAACTCGCCATCGTCCTTTGCCTTCCGGTCGCATTCAGGCGCGACATGCTCTCCTGTTTGCCGGGATCCTAGCCGTGACTTCCTTTGGTTTGCTGGCCTATTTCACCAACCTGCTGGCCGCCGGTTTGGCCATGTTGGGGATCCTGGTGTACGTGGGAGTCTACACCCACTGGCTAAAGCGTTCCAGCACCCAGAACATCGTCATCGGGGGAGCGGCAGGAGCGATCCCGCCCTTGGTGGGCTGGGCGGCGGCCACGGGCGAGCTGAGCTGGGCTGCTTGGGTGATGTTTGCCATCATCTTTTTGTGGACCCCGCCCCACTTTTGGGCTTTGGCCATTCTGAAGCGGGAAGACTACGCCCGCGCCGGCGTGCCGATGCTGCCGGTGGTGGCCGGAGAAGGGTTGACTGCCGCCCAGATTCTCCTCTACGCGCTGCTGATACTTCCGGTCAGCTTGTTGCTGGTTTACCCCTTGCGGGTGCTGGGATCCTTTTACTTGAGTGTGGCGGCGCTGCTGGGATCCCTCTTGGTTTGGAAGGCGGTGCAGTTGCTGCAGGATCCCCACAATCGGGAGCGGGCGGCCTCCCTTTTCACCTTCGCCAACCTCTATTTGCTGCTGCTGTGTGGGGCTATGGGTCTGGACAGGTGGGCGCCGACCCACACCCTCTGGGATCAAGCCCTCGCCTCGCTGCAGGGGATCTACACCACGTTGCTGGCGCTGACTGGCTAGCTTGCAAGGCTGGATCCCTAGGTTGACAACTCACGTTGGCCGACCAGTTCTTGCGGATTACAGCCCGCTCTGATCCAAAGTTACGATCGGTTAGCCACCGCTAGACGGATCCGGCTATGACGAATGAAGAGATCGAGACGCGGTTTGTCCAGTTGGCCGAAGCTGTAACCAGAGTGGCCGACACAGTTGCCAAGGTTACCGATGCCCAGCTTGCCTTGCAAACCCTCTCAGGGCGTCTTGCCGAAGTTGTCTTGGAACTGAGGCAGGAGCTGAGAGAACTGAGGCAGCGTCAGGCTGAATCGGATCAACGTTTTGAGGTTCTCCTTGAAGAAATCCGCTTCTTGATCCGCAACCAGGGAGGGGAGCGACCGTAGGCCAGCTTCCCCACTGAGGCTTTCTTCCGAGGCAGGGATCGCCCGCTCAAGGCTGTGTGAGGTGGGTCGGGAAGGGGAAAAAGGCGGGGGATTCTTGAAGTTTGCTCCCGATTTGAAATAACCCTGATTTTGCGAGCCGATCGGATCCCAGACAGATTGGCTATTCTGGAGATAGAGCTGGCAGACCCGGATCCCGATCGACATCCATAACAACCCGAACGCCAAAGCTGGTGGGAGGCGCAGATGGCTGACTACAATCGCGGCATCATGAAGTTCAAGGGGGCAGACAGCCCAATTGTTGTTTTGATCTCGGCAGGAATTGTGGCCGGGGTGGTCTCGGCCTTGATCTGGTGGGCTCTGCACTTTGCTTACGTGGCTTGAGATCTCAGCTTATTCCGCAAGCCAAGGGCAGTCTTTCCTGCACTGTCAGCCTTCCAGACGAGGTAGAAGGTTGGGATGAGGCTGTCGTGCAGCGCTTGCGGCAGTCTCTGCAGCACTGGTACCGCGACCACGGGCGGGATCTGCCTTGGCGTCGCAGTCGGGATCCCTATGCCATTTGGGTTGCGGAGGTGATGTTGCAGCAGACCCAGGTGGCGACGGTCATCCCCTACTTTCAGCGCTGGATGCAGGCCTTGCCCAAGATCCCGGACTTGGCGGCAGCCCCCCAGCAGCAGGTGTTGAAGCTATGGGAGGGCCTGGGCTATTACCGCCGGGCGCTGAACTTGCACAAAGCCGCCCAAATGTTGGTGCAGGAAGGCAACGGCGAGTTTCCCAGGGATCTGGAGCAGGTGCTGGCGCTGCCGGGGATCGGGCGCACCACGGCTGGCGGCATTCTCAGCGCTGCCTTCGATCAGCCTTTGCCGATTTTGGATGGCAACGTCAAGCGGGTGTTGGCTCGCTTGCTGGCTTTGCAGCAGCCTCCGGCCCGGTGTCTGCCTCTGTTGTGGCAGCTTTCTGAGCAATTGTTGGATCCCGTGCAGCCGCGGACTTTTAACCAGGCCCTGATGGATTTGGGAGCGACTGTCTGTCGTCCCCGAAAGCCTCGCTGCGGCCAATGCCCTTGGCAAGGAGATTGCGCCGCCTACAATCGAGGTCAACACCAGCAATTGCCTATGTCTGCACCCCGTACCCCTCGTCCTCACAAGCAAATTGCCGTTGCCATTGTTCTGCGGGGAACAGAAATCCTCATCGATCGACGGCTGGAAAGCTCCATGCTCAGCGGGCTGTGGGAGTTTCCCGGAGGAAAAATTGAGCCGGGAGAAACGGCTGCCGAGTGTGTAGTCCGAGAAGTGAAAGAAGAAATCGGTATCGATATCGAGGTGGTGGCGCCCTTAGCCACCATCGAACATGCCTACACCCATTTCACCATTACTTTGATCGCTTTTATCTGTCGCTACTTAGGCGGAGAAGCCCAAGCCCTGCAATGCAGCGAGGTGCGCTGGGTCAGCCCGGCGGATCTGTCGGCATTTCCCTTCCCGGGGGCCAATCAAAAGTTGTTTCCTCACTTGTACGCTTGGTTGGCCGAGCGGGGCAACTCATGGGAACACACCTAATCCGCCAAATGGCTTAGACCCTTCTGGAACCCCTGCCCCAAGACATTCGATAGGATGGTAGGTGTCCCGCTGCGGTGAGCTACGGATATGCTGGTTACTCTGGAAAAAGCTGGGGAAATTCTGGCCAAGGGATCCCATACCGCTATCCCGACCACAGATGGCAAGATCGCGCTGGTGCCCAAGGGAAAAGAAAACCTCAAACTAACGGCCAACGAAGCCATCAACCTCATGTTTTATGTCGTCCGCTCTGCTGAGCCCGCAGAGACGGTGATGGCCCAACTGGAGGAGGCAGTCTCCAAAGCCAAAGCCCCTGATCCCTTCGAAGAACGGGCCAGAAAATATCGAGAAATTCGTGGCACTTGAAGGGGCAGATCCCTCTGCCAGCTTGAGAGGTACTCCCCAAAGAAGGTTAGAAGCAGGAAGAGCTGAGGGCAACCAACTTTCCATCGCTGGTCCACCCCAGCAGCATCGGTTCCTGCGGTTGAATAGCCTGGCCAGTGAGAGCACAGCATTGGGCTTGATGGGCTGTGGCCGGGAAGCTGGCCCGAATATCCTCAGGGCTAAGGGTGGCAGCTCCCTGAGAATGACGCAGGACATAACTCCAAAGAATTTCCCGTATTAGAGCCTGGTAGCCCTGATTTCCGGCCAGCGCCTTCAGTCGCTGCTTCAGCTCACGCTCTAGCCGAATGCTGGTTACCTCCATCTGGGTCGTGGCAGTGGGAGAATTGGCACGGATGGGCATGTAGGGATCCTCCCTCGCAAGGTCTATACTACTTTTGTAGTATAGCCAGCTTTCTGCCTGAGCAGAATGACCCCGGTCAAAAGGGTTGTGGGCCATGGTTGAGTTGATCCCGTCCCGTCGCCGTGCCTTGGAGCACCTACTGGCTCGTCTTGGATTTGGGGATCCTGCTGTGTTGGCACAACTGCGCTGGGATCTGCTGGATCAGGCTCTGATCCACCCTTCTCTGGACAGCCGGCGGAACAACGATCGGCTGGAGTTATTGGGGGATTCTGTCCTGCGGATTCTGGTCACAGAGTTCTTGTTTCAGTCCTATCCCCACTTGTCGGTGGGAGAGCTAACCGCAATTCGCTCCGACTTGATCAGCGATGCTCACCTGGCGGAACTGGCAGACCTGCACGGCCTAGATCGTTACCTGGAGGTGGGATCCAGCTCCCAAAACGACCTGGTCGGACGGGGTCGGCGGCTGGCGGATGCCTTCGAGGCTTTGCTGGGGGCTTTTTATCTCAGTTGGGGTATTTACACACTGCCCAGGCTGCATCCCTGGCTGGATCCCTATTTGCGCCGGCGAGTGGAGCAATGGTTTCAAGACCCCACTCGACGCAACCCCAAAGCAGCCTTACAAGAACTCACCCAACGCCTTTGGGGCAGTCTGCCGGAGTATCGCCTGGTGGCCGCTCAGGAGCATCCGCCTCAGTTCACCATGGAAGTCTGGGGGCAAGGACGGTGCTGGGGCCGCGGTGAAGGTCGCTCAAAAAAAGCTGCAGAAATGGCTGCCGCTGCCCAGGCCTACGGGCGCTTGCAGTCGGAGGAGACATGAGAGGCAATCACCCCTACGAGCTGGCCAGTTGGTTGTTTTTGCTGGGGAGCAGCCTGTTTGCGCTGGGCGAGGTGATAAACCTGGGCAGTGACCCATCTCTGTGGGATCCAGCAGCTCCAACCCTTCTCAACCCAAAGGTTGTCCAAGCCCTGCTTGGGATAGGCGCCAGTCTCCTGTTCGTCGTAGGCAGTGCTCTGTTTGTCCTCGATGCTCGTCGCCGTTGAAAGTGAGCAATCAAACAAGAGGCTTGGCTTGCTAGTGAGGACTTCGGCCAGCTACAGGAGCTACCGCAACAGTTCCATCCGCACTGCTTCTACATATTCCAGCAACTCTGGGGATCCCGTGCCTGCAGCCTGCCACAGTGTCAAAGCACGGCCCAGATCGGCAGCGGCACCGGCCCTATCCTCTCCCTGATAGGCGCGCGCCATACCGCGGTGGTAGTAGCCCTCGGCTTGCTGCGGCTGCACCTCGATAGCTCGGCTGAAATCCTGAACGGCCAAGTTGAAGTCGCAAATGCTGGCCCACATCAGGCCGCGATGGACATAGGCATCGAAAAGATCGGCAGGGCTTTGGTTTTGCTCGGCCAGTTCAATAGCCAGGTGCGACACATCAAACGCCGATTCCAGATGTCCTTGTTCCGCCCAGATGCGAGAGCGCAACAAGTGGAGTTGGGGGTTGCGATAGGCAATGCGATCCAGGGGGGACAACGTTGCCAAAGCCTGCTCCAGCTCCCCAAAATACTCGTGTTGAATCCTGGCCTTGAGCAAGTAAGCTTCAGACAAATAGGGATCCAAAGCAATGGCAATGTCCAGATCCCGCAGCGCCAAGCTCAGCAGGTGGTCAACAGCAGTCGCCTGGTCTGGCTCGGCCAAGGCCAAGGGAGCGCCCTGCAACCGATCCCAGAAGTACCGAGCCCGCTGCAGATAGAGCTGCGCGTTCCCCGGCTCCTGTTCAATCGATTGGGTTAGCCACGCCAGCTCATGGCGAACATCCACCTGGGCAGAGAATAGAGAGAGAGATGACGGCAGAGAGAGCTCCCCAGCTTCCAGAGACACTTCAGTGGCAGAACCCCACTCTTGACGAGACGAGACCAACCAGCCACATTCGCCGCCCAAACACAGCCAAGACAGCAAACCCAGAAGCGCCGATCCGGAGAACAAAAGACTGGGCCTCAGCATGGATCCCACCCCACGAACTAGCTTGAAGTAAAGAGTTGCCTCTAAGCTAGTTCGCCACAGCCGCAGTGTCCAGACTTTCAACAATGCCTGTCCTGCCCCAACCCTCGGCAACTCCCCCCTAGGGGAGCCTGCCGCCGGCCAGATCCACCAACTCCACGCGACGATTCTTTGCCCGGCCCTCGTCAGTGGCGTTGCTGGCAACAGGAGCGGAGAATCCCACACCAACCGGATAGAGTCGGCGCTGCTCAATGCCAAGCTGAACCAAGCGGTTGACCACAGCTTCGGCCCGACGCCGCGAGAGGCCAAGATTGTAGTCGAAGCTGCCGGTTGCATCGGTATGGCCGACCACGAGGATGCTGAGGTCGGCGCGCTCGCGCATCAGCTTGGCGATCTCGGCAAGGGTGGGCTCGGCAGCCGCTTCGATTTGATCCGAGTCATAGGCAAAGAGAATGCCGTAGAGAGCGATCCGGCCATCGCGGCTGATGGCTTGATCCAGCTCGCTGCTGGTCACCAGTTCCAGGCGCTGCTGGCGAGTCTTGACATCGATGACATCCACCCGCCCCAGGGTAATCCCGGTCGGGATCCGTCCACTGCCGCGCGTGACCTCCCAGTCATCGGTATTGACCACAAAGTAGGCGCTTACGAATCGCTCATCGCCTTCGGGCGACTTGCCACGTGCGGCTAAATAGGCAGCAGTGTTTTCTCTCGCGTTCTGGAACGGCCACTGCGCCCGTTCTTCCGGCGTGCTGTAGGTGCCCTTCATATCGAGGATCTCGTGGGCAATCTGGTTGTTGTAGCCGAGGGTCTCGATCTCCTCCCCTAAGCCGGAGAAGAGGATCTCAAAACCAGACTCTTTCAGTTCGGTTTCGTAGTTGCGCAGCGCCTCTAGGGGGGCAACCCGCTCCGGCAATCGGTAATAGGTTGTGATGCGGCGCCCCTCAACAGTTTGAGACCGATACGGCTGCACAGCTCCCATCGCGCCACTGAAGACGATTTTCTCAAGGGCAAACTTGAGGCGGTCGTAGTCGGCCCGCGATTGAAACACAATGCTGGAGCCGGCAAAGCGCTTGAGCCCCGGCGGATCCGCCGTTCCTGGCAGATCGGCCCGGGCTGGCCCCGCATTGACAAGCAGCGCTGTTAGCAGAGCGAAGGCAAAAGGTTGTAAACCTACGCGAAAAGACATAGCCACTCCCTGGTTTTTCCAAAGTCGTTACGGGGCCATTGCCTAGAAGTTTAGCTTGAAAATGCAAAGAGATTAAATACGAACTTTAACGTTTATGTGCTAGTTGCGAATAAGCCTTTACAAACGGGTCGTTGCACCTGAGCCAGAGTTAGATTTTCTCCAGGAGGGAAGCGACCATGAGACAAGACTACACCCACTTCGCAGCGCATCTCCGACTACCGCTCAGCTCGTCTTCAGAGGTTGATGTTCTTTGAGGAAGATCGTCAGCATCCTGACGATCCGAACAAGAACCCTGACGAGCCGATCAAGAATAAACAAGAATAAAAAAATCTGGTGGAACTGGCCGAGACCCTAGCCACGCCAGCAGAGCTGAGCCAATGCCCGCTCACTGGGTTTATCCGCGCAGGGAGCAGTGCAAACAGAGGCGCAACGGGAGCTTGGCCAACTGGTTCCCAAAGAATACGTTGCGCTGCTGCGGCTCACCAACGGCCTTCAGATCAACAACGTCCTCTTCAAAAAGGCAGAGGAGCTGGTGTTCGATGGTCGGGATCGCCGTTTTCACATTGCGAATCTGGGATCCCCCAACGAGCGCTTCTCCTCCTTCGATTCCCTGGCGGCGTTGCTGGTCGAGGCTCTCCGCGAGCAGCAGGTGCTCTAGGCGTTCGCTCGGCCTGGATTCCTTCAGCGCCTTCTGGAGCAGCGGCGCAGCAGCCAACTGGCGGCGGCCCGATCGCCCTCGTCCCAGGCCAATCGCTCCACGGCCACCATCACCATCGAGGTAATCACTGCCTCACTGAGATGTCGGGAGCGCAAGTGCTGCACGGCTGAGGTGGCGGCCTCTAGGTCGCGCCTACGAATTGCGCGGAGCAGCTCATCGGACATAGACAAGGCCAACTCGCCTCACTACCTTTCTACCGCAGGAGCCAAAATTTCCCCTTCTTCCTCACCTTCTTGTCAGATAACGCAAAAATTCGTCTGGCTTCCCTAAAACTTCTTAAAGAACATCGGAGAAATTGTTGGAGAAGGAAGCTGTGCACTTCTCAAGAGGGAGCTGGGATCCGTTTTGGCCCAAGGCTTCCCAGTCCGCTCAACCCACCTCAAGTCAACCAGCCGAGAGATCAGCGGGCAGCCATGGCCGCTGGGGAGCGCGGGATCCCGTGCAGCAGCCGCTCCATCTCTGCTTGCAAATCCTGGGTCAGGGCTTGTACGGCTTGCCGGCGGTTGGCCTGGTAGGCGGGCCAGCGCTCCGAAACCGAGAGGGGATCCCCGATGCTGAAACGGGCCAGCCGCGGCCCCAACCTGGGGGGGTCAGCACCGACGGGGTTTTTCCCCTTGATCCAGGCCAAGAGGTTCCACAGCCGCAGGGCGGTTTCGGCCAGTTCCTCCAAACTGGGTTGCTCCGGCAGGGGACGCACAGCAAACACCATCAGGGTCTCCACCAGGCGCATGTGCCAGAGGTAGAAGCCGGCCTCCGAGGCGACGCGATTGGCCAACCCCTTCTCCAAAGCCGAAAGGGCAGCAATGTCGGCAATATCTTCCCGGTAGATCCAAGCCCAGCCTGCCTGTTCGATGCGATGCCGCCGCTCGATCAAGTCTCCCTGGGGCTGCAGGCCAAAGTGCTGCTCGGCCACGCGCAGGGCCAGATCCGATAGGCTTTGCAGACGTGCCAACAGATCCCCTCCCCCTCTCAGGTTAACCCGCGCCGCGTCGGGCAAAGCTGGGGCGTAGAAGCGCTCGTAAAAACGCTCCATCACCTGAATCAGATGTTCGGCCAAGCGGAGCAGGCGGGCCATCAGAAACCCCTTGCCGACATGGGCCGAGCGGGTGGCCGGGAGCTTGCAATCGGCCTCCATGCGGTGGAGCAACCTGTCCAGCACCGGGCTGGGATCCCTCAAGTAGGAGTAGCGAAGGCCCACCGGCAAGATCAGCACCTCCTCTGGCCGTCCCGCCTTGTGCAGATCCTCTACCGCCCAAAAACCCATCTGGGCCACTCCCGGCTCCAGCGGGTTGAGCAGCCCACTCATGCCGTTGATCGTTCCTTCGGGAGCGACTGCCAGGGGGTACTGGCCCGACACAAACTGCTCGCGAGAGCTCTTCAGTCCTGCCCGATCCAGACGGCCCCGTAAAATCGGGATCCCGCCCAGCCGGGGCAATCCCCAACGGGCAATCGAGCCCAGCCACAGCGGCAGGCCACGGTCGTAGACAAACAAGACGTGGGGCCGCTGCCGCAGGCGGATCCCCTCTTGCCGGGCCACCCGAGGCAAAAGGTGGGAAAACAGGTACATCAAGCAGGGAGGATCGTCGAGGGTGGGGTGACGAAAGGCAACCAACAGGCGAATCTTGCCTGCCTCAAATTGCTGATAAAGCTGAGCCAAACGCTCGCCCCCTTCTACCTCAATGCGCGGGATCCCTTTGGCCCATCGCAACCACAAGGGCAAACCCGTTTGGGCAAAACGAACCACCCACGGTGTCAATCGCGGCGGCAGAAATTTGAGAGGAGGTTGAACGGTCTGCTGCATAGGGATCCTCAAATCTAGGGTTGTCGCCGTCGGTAAACCCAGGCTTTGGATCCCATCTTAAGGAGGGTGAAGAGGGAAGAAAGCCCCGCAGTGACAGTTTCTCAACTGGACTCCCTCCGCCCAACTCCAGAAGAAGTTCAGGCTCCTGCCGTTTTTTTCCTGCGGCCCCGTGTCTTTTTGGGGGCAGCTTCTTCTTTTGAGGTTGAGTCCTCCATCACCTGGCCGTTTAACACTTGCTTGAGGTGAATGTGCTTGTAGCCCAACTGAATCTCAAACTCATCGCCGGGCTTGAGATTCATCTTTTCGGTGTAGGCGGACCCGATGATGAGCTGCCCATTTTTGTGAACGCTGACGCGAAAGGTGGGCTCGCGACCGCGCTTGTCGCGGCTGGAACCTGGGCTGAGGCTCAGACCTTTTGCCTCCAGCACCGCGTCATAAAACTCATTTAAGTTGACGCGGAGCTTGTTGTTCTTGGTCACGGTCACGTAGCCGCAGCGCTTTGCCGTTTCCCGGCGCGGAAGATGCCCCAGCGCTTCGACCTTCTGAAGGAGAGCCTTCCCGGTTAAAGGTTGTGGTGGTATATCTGACATTTTTTAATGTCCTACATCCTTCCCCTAAGATCATAGCCTTATGATGTACTCCTGCAACCAAAAGTTTGAGGCTTTTCTTTCTCATTCGTCGAGCGCCCCAATCTCTGAGCACAGCTTCTGTGACTTCCGGTA
The DNA here is from genome assembly GCF_047502715.1 of Synechococcus sp. H55.10. Lineage (NCBI taxonomy): Bacteria > Bacillati > Cyanobacteriota > Cyanophyceae > Synechococcales > Synechococcaceae > Synechococcus > Synechococcus sp. H55.10. Next base: position 12,125 of record NZ_JANSJJ010000114.1, on the reverse strand, counting down.
GAAAATGAGCACGATTTCCCACTGCAGAGATCGGCGCGGCGGCTCTTATTGTCTTGCAAAAATGGGTCGGAAAGATGGCCAAGAGCAGCATGCCATCAGACCTAGCTTGGTGGGCCTTTTCAGCTCCTGGGGAAGGTCGGCAACATCCAGGCAAAGGGTTATTTCAAACCCAACTCAGATACTCCTCAGGCGCTCCACGCCGCCGACGCGCCCTTTCAGATGGGGGTGCGAGTTGCCAATGCGGCTCACTCGGGATCCACTCGATTGGCTACCGCTGAGACCACGATCATCGGCAGGCTGACCAGCAGACAGAAGCCCCACTGATCCCAAGACAAAGGTGCCGTGTCGAAAATGATGTTCATCACGCCCCACTGGCTGAAGAGGATCTGCAGCAGGATGGCCGCCCCAATGCCGATGGCAATAGCCGCCGTATCCATCAGGCGTTCGTGGTGGTCCAACTGGCTGGCCCGTCCGCGGCCCAACAGGGTGGGAATGGCTTGGCTGAGGCTGAGCAAGTAGAAAATACGCCCGATCACCAGCGCCTGAATGGCCATGCTGCGGGCCAGGTCGATATTGCCGGTGGTTTGTTCAATGTACTCAAAAACCCCGAAGATCAAGATCCAGTTGAAGACCGACACCAGCAGGATGCGCTGCAGCAGCCGAGGAGAAAGCAAGTTGGCATCGGGATCCCGCGGCGGCTGGGTCATCTCCCGCCCCGTGCTGGGCTCGAAGGAGAGGGGCACCGTCATGGTGATGGAGTTGATCATGTTCAGCCACAGCACTTGAACGGCCAAAATGGGCAGCTCCCGGTTGAGGAGGACGCTGAGGAGAATGGTCATCGACTCCCCCCCGTTCACCGGCAGGATGAAGGCAATGGCCTTGAGCAGGTTGTTGTAAACGGTGCGCCCCTCTTCGACGGCGGCCTCGATGGAGGCGAAATTGTCGTCGGTCAAGATCATGTCGGCGGCGGCTTTGGCCACTTCCGTGCCGCCCCTCCCCATGGCAATGCCCACATCTGCCTGCTTCAAGGCCGGGGCGTCGTTGACCCCATCGCCGGTCATGGCTACGATCTGACCCCGCGACTGCAGAGCTTCCACCAGGCGCAGCTTTTGCTCCGGCACCACCCGCGCAAAGACGGATCCCTGGTTGGCGGCGGTTACAAACTCCTCTGGGCCAAGCTGCTCCAGATCCCGACCGCTGTAGGCTTTTACCGGTTTGCCGCCGCCCAGGCCCATCTGCTCAGCAATGGCTTGGGCCGTGAGCACATGGTCGCCGGTGATCATCTTGACTTGGATCCCGGCAGTCTGGCAGGAGCGTACGGCGGCAATGGCCTCCGGCCGCGGCGGGTCGATCATCCCCTGCAAGCCCAAGAAAATCAGCCCTTCCTGCAGATCTGAGTGATCCACCTGCGTTTGGCTAGGGGGTACGGCTTTTTGGGCAAAGGCCAGAACCCGCAGCCCCTGCCGCGCCAAGGCCTCCACCTGCTGGCGAATCCGCTCTGCTTCCAAGGGCTGGATCTCCCCCTGGGATCCCATCTGGCTGCGGCAGCGGGGCAAGAGAGCTTCTACGGATCCCTTGACGTAGATACAGTGCTCCTCCGGCCCCAACCGGTGCAGGGTGGCCATGTACTGAAACTCGGATTCAAAGGGGATGCTGTCCAGGCGAGGGCGGCGGCACTGCAGATCTTCTCGATCCAGACCCCCTTTCTGGGCGGCTACGAGCAGAGCCGCCTCGGTGGGATCCCCTACCACTTCCCACTGGCCGTTGTCCTTGGGTTGGAGGCGGGTGTCGTTGCAGAGGCAGCCGGCCAGTAGACAGGCCTCCAGCGAGGGCCATTGGCGCACTTCGACGGGGGAATTGGCTTCCTGGGATAGGATCTGGCCCTGGGGGCTGTAGCCACTGCCGGCGACCCGGTAGAGCTGGGATCCGGCGTAGATGGCCTGCACCGTCATCTGGTTTTCCGTGAGAGTGCCGGTTTTGTCCGAGCAAATCACCGTGGCGCTGCCCAGGGTTTCTACCGCCGGCAACTTGCGGATGATGGCATGGCGTCGGGCCATGCGGGAGACCCCAATGGCCAAGGTTACGGTAACTACCGCCGGCAAGCCTTCGGGGATGGCGCTCACCGCCAGCGCCACTGCCGCCTCAAAGACACTCACTGCCGCTTGGCCCTGCACCAGGCCCACCAAAAAGGTGAGCGCAGCCAAGGTGAGGATAATTTTCAGCAAGGTCAGGCTGAACGCCTCAAACTTGCGCGTCAGGGGAGTTTGCAGGGATCCCCCCTCTTCGATCAACTTGGAAATGCGGCCTGTTTGGGTCTGGTTGCCGATGGCCACCACCACCCCCGCCCCTTGGCCAAAAGTAACGAAGCTGCCGGCGTAGGCCATGTTCTGGCGGTCGGCCAAAGGCGTGTCTTCAGGGAGGGATCCCAGCCGTTTTTCCACCGGCACCGATTCTCCCGTGAGGGCCGATTCGTCCACCTGCAAGTTGCGCGCACTCAGCAGGCGCAGGTCGGCGGGCACCCTGTCTCCCGAGCTCAAGAGCACCACATCCCCCGGCACCAGCTCCCGCGAGGGCAGCCGCACTTTCTTCCCCTCCCGCAGCACCGTGACTTCAGTCACCACCGACTTGGCCAGGGCAGCGATTGCCTCCTCCGCCTTGGCCTCTTGGATGTAGCTGATGAGGGCGTTGATCACCACCACCGCCCAGATCACGATGGCGTTGCGCCAGGATCCCAGGAACGCCTTGACCGCCCCAGCCACCATCAGGATATAGAGCAGCGACTGGTTAAACTGCTGCAGAAACTTGACCCAGGCCGGCGTTGCAGCTTTGGCTTTCAGCTCATTGGGGCCGCATTGCCGCTGCCTCTTCTCCACTTCAGCTTGAGAGAGGCCCTTTTCCAACAGCCCCGCCAAAGACATCTCCTCTCCGAGGAGTTCCTGGATGGCTTGCTCCTCCGGCAGGGCATGCCAGGCAAGGGCCGGGAGCAGCTCAGGGGATGAAGATTCGGCCATGTTCGGAATCTTGAGTTACAACACCGCGAGGGTTGGATGGGCTGCCCGCCCTCCTTATCTCTGATAGCCTAACCAATGCCATGGGCCCTTCCCGGCAAGGTGTCCTTCGGGGGGCTCTTTACCAAGACAAGCGTCAACAACGTTTAGGCAGCCGGCTAAGATTTGCTTAAAGTTCTCGATAGATAGAAAGGATGAGCATATTCTTATTAGGTAGTATGATTAGCTAGAGCCTGTAGGAAGCCAAAGGGCTTCGGCTGACCTGTCCGGGCTCCTGGACAGGTGAGTTGGTTCTTTTGCTGTTTTTTAATATGGCCAATTGAGCCTAGCGGTTTCTTTTTTTGTTTCTGTTTTGAGGGAGTTATGGTAGTACCGACTACAAAGCCAAGGGAATTACAGGCGCAGTCAGCAGCAGTGCCGCAAAACGGCGCGCGCTCCGAGGTGCAGGGGGCTGCTTCTGGGAGTTCTCCTGCAGTTATTCACCATCAGATTGTTGTCGTCGGGGGAGGGGCAGCCGGCATCAGTGCAGCCGCCCAGTTGCTGGAGCGCCAGCGCAACCTCGACATTGCCATCATCGAGCCCTCCGACAAGCACTACTACCAGCCCGGCTGGACGCTGGTGGGCGGGGGCATTGCACCGCTGGCCAAGTTTGTTCGCGATGAAAAAACCGTCATCCCCAGGGGAGCCAAGTGGATCCAGGCGCGGGTGGCCGAGCTGGATCCGGATCACAACCGCGTCATCACCGAGGCCGGCCAAGTTATCGAATACGACTACCTCATCATGGCCCCCGGGATCCAAATTGACTGGCACCTGATCGAAGGCCTGCCGGAAGCATTGGGCAAGGGCGGCGTGACCAGCAATTACTCCAAAGACTACGCCCCCTACACCTGGGAGACCATCCGCAACTTCCAGGGGGGCACGGCCATCTTCACCTACCCCGCCACTCCCATCAAGTGCGGCGGCGCGCCCCAAAAAATCATGTACATGGCCGACGACGTCTTTAAGAGCAAAAGCGGCGTTGGGGTCAACACCAAAGTTATCTTTTGTACTGCCACTCCCACCCTCTTCGCGGTGCCGGAATACAGCGCCGCCCTGGAGAAAGTGGTGGAGCGCCGCGGGATCCAGGTAAAGTTCAGGCACAACCTCAAGGCCATCCGGCCCGAGACGCAAGAGGCCATCTTTGAGGTAACCACCGACAAGGGCAAGGAAGAGGTAAGCCTGCACTACGACATGATCCACGTGGCTCCGCCCATGAGCGCCCCGGACTTTGTCAAGCGCAGCCCTCTGGCAGGGTCCGGCGGCTGGGTGGAGGTGGACAAGTGGACGCTGCAACACCCCCGCTACCCCAACGTATTCTCTTTGGGGGATGCCTCTTCCCTGCCGACTTCCAAGACGGCAGCCGCAGCCCGCAAGCAGGCGCCGGTGCTGGCGGAAAACCTCTTGGCGGCCATGCAGTCCAAGCCGCTGCCAGCCCGCTACGACGGCTACACCTGCTGCCCCCTGATCACCGGCTATAACTCCCTGATCATGGCGGAGTTTGCCTACGATGGGAAGCTCGCCCCTTCTTTCCCCCTGGATCCAACGCGGGAGCGCTACTCCATGTACCTGGCCAAGGTGCACCTGTTGCCCTGGCTGTACTGGAACCGCATGCTCAAGGGCAAAGGGTTTGAAGCGGATATCTTCAAGCCCCTCAACAGGCTGGTGCATCGCTACTAAGGCTCTCCACCCCCCTCACCCCCAGCCCCTCTCCCCAAGGGAGAGGGGAGTTCTTTTACAGAGCTTGCTCGCTCTGCCGCTTGTTTGGCATGGCACCGAAAGCGCGGCGGCTGTGGTGATGGAGGTGATCTCCGGGTTTGGGAAATGCAGTAGGATCGAGGTGAAGAGAGAGGAGGGGCAGGCGATCGCGTCTTTGCTGTCGCCACCAGACAGCGGGATGAGGAAAGTCCGGGCTTTCAGAAGAACACACCGCTGGGGAAACTCCCAGTGCGGGTAACCGCGAGGACAGTGCCACAGAAACATACCGCCGATGGCTGGGATCCCAGCACAGGTAAGGGTGCAAAGGTGGGGTAAGAGCCCACCAGCAACGTCGAGAGGCGTTGGCTCGGTAAACCCCGGTGGAAAGCAAGGCCGCAGCCGCAGGATCATGGCTGTTCTTCGCCCCTGTCGGCTGCATCGAGATCACGGTACCCAGTAGACGCTGGGGAAGGGTGCTCTCGATGGTGGTGAGCCGCTAGAGGGTGATGGCAACATCACTCCCAGATGGATGATCGCCAGTGCGGGTTAGTTCTTGAAAGTTTTGAAAGAACGCCCCACTACAGAACCCGGCTTACAACCTCCTCTCTTTTCCCCTCTTTTGGGTGCCCATCGCCTGTTTTCGTCCCGCCACTCGCGATAGCGGGACAGAGTCCTAAAGCCGCATGAGAGGAGGCTAGCTCTCTGCCTTTTTCACGTCGGTCAAGCCTGCCATCCACAGCTCTACGCAGGCTTGGAGTAGGTCTGGGATTGGTTCGCTTTCAGCGTTTGATGAGCGGCCATGGGACAACTTCTCCTCGCCGCTCGAGGGCAGGCCGGCGGTGACGGCCAACACGGCTGCCCCCAAAATCATCAGGTGTAAAACCCCAGCGGCTCGGTGAAGGCGCTCGGGCTCGACCGATTGGAACTCAGAGCCGGGGAACTGTTGCAAGTATTGTGTTAGCTGTTCCTGCGCCTGAGAAAAGCCGAGCCTCAGAGCGCGGCGATGCTCCTCGGAATAAAAGCCTGCTTCTCCAACCAAAGAGCGCACCAGCTCAGGATTATCGGCCAGCGCCCGAAAACAGGTGTGGACATAGCGCAGCAGAATGGCCTGCAGCCCAGAGCCTTGGAATGAGGCGGGATCCCCCTGGAGAGGAAGATCGGCAATGCCGGAAAAGACCCCCAGCTCACCAAACACGGCCAAGAGCAGCCCCTGCTTGCTGCCAAAGTGCCGAAATAGGGTGACTTCATTAACGCCGGCTAGGTCTGCGATTTGACGGGTGGTGGTCTGGGTAATGCCCTGACGAACAAACAGCTCCCGAGCCGCGTCTAGCAGCCTTTGCCGAGAGGAAGAACGTGCCATGGTGGGTGATGGGGTAAGGAGTTAGGAGAAAACCCTAGAGAACGGCAGCAGCCTGCAAGTAGCGCTTGCATTCGAGGTGAAATATCGTTAAGCTTAGCCTCAGGCGAGATCAAACCTGCTGCTTTTCTGCTCTCTTGTAGCCGCTTTCACTGCTGGGGCTTGCTTGGGCGGGCCTTCAGGGATCCCGGTTTGCCTTTCAGGGTTGTGAGCTCCTTGTGAGCTGAGTCAGGGATTCGGTGGCCTTTGCATGAGAAGCAACTTTGTGAGGAGGTATTTGATTCTGCGCTGCCCTTTCTCTTTTTCTGAGGTTTTGCTGGTTCATGGCCGTTTCCCTTCCTTCCCAATCGCTGGATAATCCTGACCGTTCTGCTTCGCTCACTCAGCCTGAGCCCCAAAAGTCTTTCCGGTTTGCCTGGGAATTTGTTCTCTTTTTCATTGTTTTTCACGCCCTCGCTTTGGTGGGCGGCATTTTTTACTTTTCCTGGCCGGCCCTGGGAGTGGCTCTATTGCTTCACTGGTGCTTCGGCAGCTTGGGCATCTGCCTAGGGTATCATCGTCTTCTTAGCCATCGCAGTTTCCAAGTGCCCAAGTGGCTGGAATATGTCTTTGCTACCTTCGGCGCTCTCGCCATCCAAGGGGGGCCGATTTTCTGGGTGGGCGGCCATCGTCAGCATCACGCTTTTACTGAAGACGAAGAGCGGGATCCCTACTCTGCTCGCAAAGGCTTTTGGTGGAGCCACATGCTCTGGCTCATTTACCAACGGGAAGAGTTTTTTAACCGTGAGAAGTATTCTGCTTTTGCGCCGGATTTGGCTCGGGATCCTTTTTATCGTTGGCTGGACAAGTATGGGCTGCTGCTGCAATTGCCGCTGGCTGCCGTGCTCTACTTGCTGGGGGGTTGGTCGTTCGTCATCTATGGCATCTTTGTGCGGACGGTGTTGCTGCTGCACTGCACCTGGTTGATCAACTCTGCCAGCCACCTCTGGGGTTACCGAACTTTCGAGAGCGACGACAATGCCCGTAACCTTTGGTGGGCGGCCATCTTAACCTATGGTGAAGGCTGGCACAACAACCATCACGCCGACCCGAAGCGCGTGAAAGCAGGCTTGCGTTGGTGGGAGATCGACATGACCTACTGGGCCATTTGGGTGCTGGCAAGACTGGGTTTGGCCCGTAGATTGCATCTGTCTGACCAAAGCCAGGCTACTGGCTGAACGGCTTCTGTCCCAGAACTTGCAGAGGAATCGTCAAGGGATCCCCACCCCTGGGGCTCCCTTTTTTATTTAATTGCAGAAAGGGCTATTCTTCTAAGGGGCTATACTGCCACGTTCCGTAGTGGTCGAGAATGCGCTTAATTTGCTCTGGGTCGGCACCGGGTTTTTGACAAATATGCAACGCCTCTACTTGGCTGTCTTGGTAGCGAAAGCTGGAGTCTTTTTTCCACTCCAGCTCCGTTTCTACCCCTGAAACACAGGCCAAATGGGCAGCCACTTCCCGATAAACCATCAGGGGCATGGAATCGTAGCGAACAGCGTAACGTTTCAGCTCAGGGATGCTCACGGATGACAACTCAACCTACGCAACTCAAAATGTAGCTACCTCTAGCCAACTGGAAGACTTCCCAAGGGCTCTCGGCAGCCTCTTTCTTCCCCTCACCCCCGCTCCCAGAAGCAATCGCGGTGCAAAACGCAAAAAAATCCCCTGATTAAGACTCTACGTTGGGCATCTGGCTACTGGTAAAGCAAGATGGGGCTAGGCAATTTTGTCATCCACTAGGGTGCAGCAATTGACCTGGTCCAGGCAAATCTTTCCCCATTGCAGAGCCCAGCGTACCAAAGCCACCCGATTTGCAGTTCGGGTTTTACTCAAAATGTTGCTGATGTGATTGTCAACGGTACGTTTGCTAATCTCTAAGCGCTCCGCAATGTCCTGATTGGTCAGCCCTGCAGCAATCAACTCGATGACCTGCAGTTCCCGCTCCGACAACAAATCAGCGGAATGATAGTCGGCGCCCATTCCGAATGCCTGTAGGATGAACTGTAAAGATTACCTACCCCAATTGTAGGGGATCCCCTCCAAGATGGATAGTCCCGCCGCAGGAAAATCTGCGGCAATTCTCAGGCCGAAGGGTTTGGCGATGTTGACGGGAGCGCTTCTGGGCAGCTTTCACAGGGCATCGGCGCGTTTCCGGGGCAGTTCCACCTGCACCCACAGCCCACCTGCTTGTGGGTGATTGCGCAGGCGGATTGTGCCGCCGTGAAGTTCCACAATTTGCCGCACGATCGCCAGCCCCAGGCCGGTGCCGCCTTTGCTGCGGGCCCGCGCCGCATCGGTGCGGTAAAAGGGTTGAAAGACCAGCTCAAATTGATCCTCCGGCAGGCCAGGGCCGTGGTCGTACACCTCCAGCCGCACCTGGGATCCCTGTTCCAAGAGCAGCACGTGGACAGGGGAGTCGGGCGCGCCATATTTGACGGCGTTGTCCAAGAGGTTGAGGATGAGGCGGTAGAGGCGCTGTTCATCTCCCCAGAGATAGAGCTGGGAGGGGCTGCTCAGGTGCAGTTCCTGGTGACGGGGCTTGGCCAGCGGTTCTAAGCTCTGCCAGGCTTCGCGCACCAAGGCTGCCAGATCCACCCAGCGCCATTGGGAGCGGGATCCGGCCCCCAAGTTAAGGGCGCTCAGTTCCAACAAGTCTTGTACCAACTGGCTGAGGCGCAGCGTCTCGTTCAGCAATCGTTCCACCCAAACCGCTTGCGCGGTGTCGACCCGGCTTTGTAAAGTTTCGGCCAGCAGACGAATCGAGGTGAGGGGGGTTTTCAGCTCGTGGGCCACATCCGAGGCCCAGCGATCCCGTTGTTGGGCTAGCAGGGTAGCTTCCAGCCGGTCTTCCAAAAAGATGGCAACCTGCCCCTGCGGCAGTGGCAGCCCCCAAGCCCGCAGCGGAACCGGTTTATTCTCGCCGCCGGAAGGGTAGAAGATCCATTCGCGGCTCTGGATGGGCGTGTTGGCCCCCTGGCGGCGGGTGGCTTCGATGAGCTGATCCAACTCATAGGAGCGCACCCACTCCAGCAGGAGCTTGACGCCCGGCTGCCACTGGCCAATGTGCAGCAGGCGTTGAGCGGCAGGGTTACACTCCAGGACCACGTTGTTCTCGTCCACCCGCAGGTATCCCCAGGGCAGGTGGTGGCTGAGATACTGCCAGTCTTGCAGGTGTCGTTTTTGGCTGGCCCACTCCAGTTCTTGTTGGCGCAGGTGGCGGCTGAGCCGGCTGAGCATCTGTTCTGGCGAACTCAGAGGCAGGGGCACGTGCAGCAGGGATCCCAACTGTTGCAATTGGCGGACGAAGCGGCGCCGACTCTGCCAGAGCAAAATCAGCGTGCCGAGTAGGCCGATGCCCAACCCAATGAGGATCCCGCTTTCCACTCCCATGGGCCCACCCCCTTTGCCGCCATTGTCGCCCAGGGATGGGGGGGTGAATACCGAATCCCGCCCTCAGGACATCCCTAGCGGCGATGCACCATTGTCGTGCTGGCCTGGTCGGTGGGCACCAGCAAGACCTCACTGAGGTTGACGTGGGGGGGACGGGTGACGGCAAACAGCACCACCTCGGCCACATCCATCGCCGTCAGGGGGGTGAGGCCCCGATAGACCGCTGCCGCCCGCTCGCGATCGCCGTGGAAGCGCACCTGGCTGAACTCGGTTTCCACCAAGCCGGGCTGGATCTCGGTGACGCGAATGGGGGTGCCCAGCAGATCCAGCTTCAGGCCCTCGGAGATGGCCCGCACGGCGGCTTTGGAAGCACAATAGACGGCGCCGCCGGGATAGGTCTGCCGACCGGCAATGGAGCCGATGTTCACCACATGGCCGCGGCCCCGCTCCACCATGCCGGGCAAGACGGCGCGGGTAACATACAGCAAGCCCTTGATGTTGGTATCGATCATCTCCTCCCAATCTTGCAGAGCACCGGTGTGGAGCTTGTCCAAGCCGCGACTGAGGCCGGCGTTGTTGATCAAGATGTCGATCTCAGCCCAGACCGGCGGCAAAGACTGGAGCGCCTGTTGTACGGCTGCCCTGTCCCGCACATCCAAAGTCAGCAAGTATGAGGAAGCGCCGTAAGCCTGCTGCAACTCCATAGCCAGCTCCTGCAGACGCTCCTGACGGCGGGCCACCAGGATCAGCTTGGCCCCAGAACGGGCAAAAAGCGTGGCACAGGCTGCCCCGATGCCGCTGCTGGCACCGGTGATGAGCACAATGGCGTTTTCCAGCATAGTCCGCAAGAGTTGAGGGGCTACTAGGGGATCTGCGGCTGGGAACGGGCCGCTTTCCCTGCTTGAAGCGAGCGCTCCAGCAGCTTAACGCAAGCATAGAGTGTATCCAAATGGGGAGTCGGGATCCCTGCCCAACGCCCCAGCTCCGTGATGGCGCCGACAATGCTCTCGATCTCCGTCGGTCGCCCCCGCTCAATATCCTGCAGCATCGAGGTGCGATGGGATCCCACGCGGGCTGCATCCTTGAGCCGTTCTTCCAGAGAGACCGGCAGCCGGATCCCCAGAGCTTGGGCCACAGCCTCGGTTTCCTGCATCACCGACTCAACCAACGCATGGGTGGGCGGGTACTGGGCAATTTCGTCTTGGGCCGCGCGGGTGAGGGCGCTGATGGGGTTGAAAGCGGCGTTGCCCCACAGTTTTTGCCAGATCTCGACCCGAATTTGTGAGGTGAGGGTTACAGCAAGCTGCGCCTGCTCAAAGATGGCCGCCAGAGAGCGCAGCCGCTCCGACAACGATCCATCTGGCTCCCCCAGAATATAGCGCCCGCCGCCGGTGTGCAAAACTACCCCCGGCTCTGCCAACTGCACAGCGATGTACACGACACAGCCGATCACCCGTTCGATCGGCAGATGGGCGGCGATCACCCCGCCCGGATCCACCGAAGTCAAGGAGCGCCCCTCAAACTCGCCGCCATGCCGGTAAAAGTACCACCAGGGAACGCCATTCTGAACAACCACAACGGGGGTGTCCGGGCCACACAGGGATCCCAACTGTGGGGCAAGCAGGGGCAAGCTGTAGGCCTTGACAGCAACGATCACCACATCTTGCCGCCCCAGCTCAGCCAAGTCGTCGCTGGCTGTCAGCCGCTCCACCCAAGCCTGGGAAGGATCCCCCTGCCGGATCAGCTTCAACCCTCGGCTGCGGATGGCCTGCAAGTGGGATCCCCGTGCCACCACACTCACTGGAAAACCGGCTCGGGCCAGGCGGACGGCCAAATGCCCCCCGACTGCCCCGGCGCCAACGATGCCGATTTTCATGTTTCACCAAGCGAGGAAATCCCTACTCGGCCCCGCCCTGGGTGACGCGCAGGATCCCGTATCCGAGCGCCACGCCCACTAGGGTCAGGACAATGGAGAGCCCAGCAATGGTGAAGATCTCACTAGCCATAGATTCCTCTCAGGTGGATTGCCTCGCCCTTTAAGGATATCGGATCTTGGGCCTTCGGCCTTCCCTGAGGTGAGGCGGCCCCTCACGCTCAATATCTCAGGAGAGAAAAACCGCAAAGATTACAGTCTGTGAAGATCCCGGCCACCTCGGACTTGATGGAGGCGCGTCACCCGCCTCTATAATGAAAGCAATTTACAAGTCTTTACCGGCATAGGCTAGATTGTAATGCCTACAGCCGTAAAGCTTGTCCGGTAGCTCTCAGATGGCTCATTGGGCCGTTGTTGAGTACTGGAAACGGTTCTGGACAGGGTCTTGGAGCACTGGGAGTCCTACTTGTAAGAGCTCCTGAGTAGCTCTGGCCAAAGAGCCGTTAAAAGAAGGTGAGGCAAAAGACCCGCGAGTTGAGTCTTTATACCTAGGCTCTTCTCTTGCTTCAAGGAAGCAAACTTTGTAGTTTCATTAGCGTTCTCATTCATTTAGATCTTTTTTGGGAGAAGTTGAGATGACCATCGCGGTAGGGCGCGTACGCCAGGAGCGAGGATGGTTCGACATCGTCGATGACTGGCTCAAGCGCGACAGATTCGTGTTTAT
>NZ_JANSJJ010000113.1:0-4482 GCF_047502715.1 Synechococcus sp. H55.10 | reverse complement strand
CCTCCGCGTCCGACCACCCCTTACAGTCTACTTCTGCCGGCCGCGACTAGCGATTGCCAGACCCCCCGGCCCCTCTCCCAAAGGGACGGCCCTCACCCCCGGCCCCTCTCCCAAAGGGACGGCCCTCACCCCCGGCCCCTCTCCCAAAGGGAGAGGGGAGTTAGAGATGGTGCTCCGCGCCGCCGGCGCAAACATGCATCTGGTTGGAACCAGCCCTGGCAGGAAGGATCCCCGGTTGCTGCAGCTAACATGGGCATGACCTGTTTTTGCGTGGGTGTCATGCCGCCACTGGTATTCCGGCTACCTGTCCGGTTTTTGCTAACCTTGCCGCTGGGCCTTGCCATGGTGTTGGGGGTAGGGAGAGGGGATCCCGCTCGAGCCCAAGTATTGCTGCACCTTCCCCTGCCCAGTGGGGAGTTGATGCGGGCCCAGGCCCTGCAACTGGCCACTGACTCGCTGCGGCTGGCCCAGTTTGGCCAGACAGAAGAGGCGCTGCGCCGCTTGCAACTGGCGGTGGCCATGGTGCCCAACTCCTCCGAGCTGCTCTATGTTTTGGGCAACGTCCACCTGGAGCGGGGAGACTACGCCCAGGCGGTGCAAGCGCTGCAGAAGGCCCGCGCCCTGGCTACCGACGACGCCGATATTCTCTACTCGCTGGGAGCGGCTTACTTGCGGCAGGGCAGCTACTTTGCCGCCGCCGAGGCTTTGGAACGGGCTGTGGCCCTGCAACCGGATAACCCCAACGCCCGCTTCCAACTGGGCAATGCTTACCTAATGCTGGATCAGTGGGATCCCGCCCGGCGGGAATATGAGAAGACCCTGGAGTTGGATCCCGCCTATTGGCCGGCCATGAACAACATCGGCTTGGTGGACTACGAGCAGGGAGATCTCGACGCTGCTATCGAGCGCTGGGAACGCACGATAGAGATGAACGACTCTGTGGCAGAGCCCTACTTGGCCTTGGCGACCGCTCTCTACATTCGGGGAGAAACCGGACGAGCCGAGGAGCTGGGGGCAAAGGCCATGCGCCTGGATCCCAGCTATGCCCGGCTAGAAGTGCTGCGGGAGAACCTGTGGCGGGAGAAGCTGCTGCGGGATGTGCAAGTTCTCCTGCGCAGCCGCCCCGTTGCCGAGGCTCTGCAGCAAGCTGCCGTCGAGCAGTTCAACCGGCAGATGGGGCTCTCAGAAGAGTAGGCTCAGGGGCCGCCCAAGGCAGCTTGGGCCGGGGATCCCGCGCCCATCCGTTCCTGCAGCCTCTCAACCTTGGCCCGGATCCGCTCGGCAATCCCAGCGCTGTTCAAGCCCAGATCCGCCAAGGACTCCTCAGGAGTGGCATGTTCCACCCACACATCCGGCACCCCCAGGCGCAACAAAGGCACCCGGATATCGGCATCCAGAAGGGCTTCCCCCACTGCCGAGCCAAACCCGCCCATGAGGCAGCCCTCTTCTACTGTCACCACCAGGCGGCTCTGTTGGGCCAGGGGCAGGATCAGCTCGGTGTCCAGAGGCTTGGCGAAGCGGGCGTTGACCACAGTGGTGGCAATGCCGTGTTCCTTCAAAATCTCCGCCGCCTGCAAACTGGGATGCACCATCGATCCATAGGCCAGGATCAGCACCTCGCCGCCGCTGCGCAGCACCTCTGCTTTGCCGATGGGAATGGGCTCCCACCCTTCCTCTGCCAGGGGCACCCCCACGCCGGAGCCACGCGGGTAGCGCATGGCAATGGGGCCTTGGGTGTACTGGATCCCGGTCACCACCATGCGCTGCAGCTCCGCTTCGTCTTTGGGGGCCATCAGCACCATTTCGGGGATGCAGCGCAGATAGGCAATGTCGTACATGCCCTGGTGGGTTGGGCCGTCAGCTCCCACCACCCCCGCCCGATCCAAACAGAAGAAGACCGGCAACTTTTGGATGCAGACATCGTGGATGATCTGGTCGTAGGCCCGCTGCAGGAAGGTGGAGTAAATGGCCACCACCGGGCGCATCCCCTCGCAGGCCATGCCGGCAGCCAACGTGACGGCGTGCTGCTCGGCGATCCCCACATCTATAAACTGATCCGGCAGCTTTTCCTTGAGTTTGTCTAGGCCGGTGCCAGTGTCCATGGCCGCCGTAATGCCGATAATGCGAGGATCCCGCTCCGCCAGCTTGCAAAGGGCGTGGCCAAAGACCTTGCTGTAGCTGGGGGGCTTGGGCTTGCTGGGTGGGTAGGGCTTGCCGGTGGCCAGGTCAAAGCGGGATTGGGCGTGATACCCCACCTGCTCCGCTTCCGCTGGCGGGTAGCCCTTGCCCTTGACTGTGGCCACATGCACCAGCACCGGCCCAGAGATGCCGTGGGCCAACTCAAAGGCATCCAACAATTCTGCCAAGTTGTGCCCGTCCACCGGCCCCACGTAGGTAAAGCCCAGCTCCTCAAAGATGATGCCCGCCTTGTTGTTTTGCACGGCAGTAACCAGCTTCACCGTCTCCTTGAGGCGGTCGATTTCCGGGCTGAGGCTGGAGCCAACCAGAGGCAGATTCTTGAGTTGCTCCTCTAGGCTGTCGGCCAAAAACTGCACCGGTGGGCTGAGGCGCAGGCGGTTTAAATAGCGAGGGATCGCCCCCACGTTGGGAGAAATCGACATGCCGTTGTCGTTGAGGATCACCATCAGGTTGGTCTTGGGCAGGTGCCCGGCGTGGTTGATCGCCTCATAGGCCATGCCCCCAGTCAGAGCACCATCCCCAATGATGGCCACCACCTTGAAGTTGTCCCCCCGCCGATCCCGAGCGATGGCCATGCCCAAGGCCGCCGAGATGCTGGTGGAGGCGTGCCCGGCCCCAAAGTGGTCGAAGCGGCTCTCGCTGCGCTTCAGGTAGCCGGAAATCCCCCCTTTCTGGCGCAGCGTGTGAAAGTTGTGATACCTGCCGGTGAGCATTTTGTGGGCATAGGCTTGGTGGCCCACATCCCAAATCACCTTGTCGCGATCCAGGTCAAGGGTCTTGTAGAGGGCCAGGGTCAGCTCCACCACTCCTAGCCCCGGCCCCAGGTGACAGCCGACTGGGGAGTTGGCAGCCGTTTGCAAGTGCTTTTCGCGAATCTGGCGGGCTAGGCTGCGCAACTGGCTGAGGTTCAGGGCTCGAAGCTGGTTGGGATGAGTGATGTCACTCAGGTGCATAGGGGACTCGTCCTTCCGGTGTGATCTCACTCTAGATCATTTTCTGGGCGGGTTTTGTTGCCATCCCACTTTGGAAAACGCCGGGATCCCCTGGGCCAAGGGCAGTGAGATCCTGAGAGGGAGCACCAAGGAGCTCATGCAAGGGTTAGCATCGCACAAGGCCCTCGGCTGCTTTGGACTGAAGGCCTATTCGCAATTGGTTTCTCTCTTTTTGTTAGCCATGAAAATCGCCGCCAACATCACCCAGCTCATCGGTCGTACCCCCCTGGTGCGGCTGAATCGGATCCCTCAATCCGAAGGGTGTCTGGCTGAGATTGTAGTGAAATTGGAGAGTTTTAACCCTGCCGCCTCGGTGAAAGATCGCATCGCCGTGAGCATGATCGAGGCTGCCGAACGAGCTGGCTTGATCACCCCCGGCAAGACCATCTTGGTGGAGCCCACCTCTGGCAATACCGGCATTGGCCTGGCCATGGCTGCTGCTGCCAAGGGTTACCGGCTGATCATCGTTATGCCTGAGAGCATGAGCCTGGAGCGGCGACTGCTGTTGAAAGCCTACGGGGCAGAGGTGCATTTGGCCAGCAGCGCCGGCGGCATGGGGGAGGCCATCTGGAAGGCCGAAGAGATCGTGCGCCGCACCCCCAACGCTTACATGCTGGGCCAATTCGCCAATCCCGCCAACCCCCAGATTCATAACCAAACCACCGGCCCGGAAATTTGGGAGGATACCGATGGCCAGGTGGATATCCTGGTGGCAGGGGTAGGCACCGGCGGCACCATCACGGGGGCGGGCGAGTTTCTGAAGGGGAAAAAACCGGCCATTCGACTGGTGGCCGTTGAGCCCAAGGCCAGTGCTGTCCTCAGCGGCGGGCGGCCTGGCTTTCACCGCATTGAAGGGATCGGAGCAGGATTTGTGCCCGATGTGCTGCGGCGCGACCTGCTGGATGAGGTAATTGCAGTGGAAGATGAGGAAAGCATGATCTACAGCCGCCGCCTGGCCAGGGAAGAGGGGATCCTCTCCGGCATTTCCACCGGAGCTGCCTTGGCGGGAGCCATCCAGGTGGGGCGGCGACCGGAAAACGCCGGCAAGCTAATTGTGATGATCCAGCCCAGTTTTGGCGAGCGCTACTTGAGCACGCCCCTCTTCCGCGACCTAGAGCGGGATTCTGACCGCGCGGGCGGGCCGGTCGGGGATCCCAGCAGTCTTGGACCATCCAACCCAGGCCAAAAGCTCCAGTAATCGGCTACGTGGGGGCGACGGGGCCCCACTTGCACTTTGAGTTGTGGCACCAGACGGTGGGGCAAGGCTGGGTGGTTTTGGACGCTACCGATG
>NZ_JANSJJ010000112.1:0-838 GCF_047502715.1 Synechococcus sp. H55.10 | reverse complement strand
CTCTGGCCATATTGAATTCGAGCCTTTAGGCAAGTTGCTTGGTTCCTAACCAAGTGTTGATGGTGAAGCGGCTATCGGCAAAGGCCTGACTGGGGCTAAACACCGGCAGGATTTCGTGTATGCAACTGCTGGGGAAGAAGACGATGCTGTTGTTGGTCGGGATCACCTCGTCGTAGGCTCCATGGAGAATTGGCGGGTGGGGCTTCTGCCTTTGAGTATCGTAAATACGCAGCTCACCCCCTCGGTAGGGCTTGGGCTCTTTGTGAAAATAGTACACACAGCTTACCTGACGAAAGGCAGTTTGCGAATAGAAGTTATCAATGTGGGGAGCAAAATAACAACTATCATAGCTAGCGATCATCTCCATCTCAAAGATTTGGATATCGAAGTTCTCGATGCCCAGCTCCACAAAGATTTGAGGAGCCACCCCAGCAATCTTCTCCCTCAGCAGGGATCCATACTCTTGAAAGTAAGCATAATCTAGGCGTAGAGAGCGGCGAAACTTGAGAGACTCAGCCTCAGTGTTGCTTTGGCTATAGCTTCTCGCAGGGATAAACTTATCTTGATGAGCGATGGCATGCTGCAAGATGGCTTGATTAACTTCAGCCGGCAGGAAGTTATCCAGCTTAACGTACTTACAAGGATAGAAGCGGGCTGGCTCCGGCGGATCCGGCTGGGAAAACGTGAGGGATACTGGGTTGGCATTCAGCAACAAGCCTGGGGCTAGTTCTCGAACGTAAGCCAAATCTTGCTCAGTTAAAGCTCTGTGTTGGGGATCCCAGCTCAAGAGATGGATCCCTTGGCTGAGCTTGGGAAAAGCTTTTTGCAGATGAAAAGC
>NZ_JANSJJ010000111.1:0-839 GCF_047502715.1 Synechococcus sp. H55.10 | reverse complement strand
TTCACAGGCTGCTTCGGGCCGCGTGTGGCGACCACAGGTGAACACATCCACCGCTGCATAGCCCGCTTCGGGCCAGGTGTGAATGGAGATATGAGATTCTCCCAAAAGGGCCAGCGCCGTGATCCCCTGTGGCTCAAATGGATGGCAAAGCTCACCCAAGAGGGTGGAGTTGGAGCGTCTTGCTGCCTCCCGCAAGGCCTGTTGCACAAGGGAGACATCATCCAGAAGTTTGGCCGGGCAGTCGTAAAGCTCTAGGATGCAGTGGATCCCAATCAGAGCCAGAGACCTATCCCCTAATTGGCCAGATAGTGTGTGCAGCATACTATCCCCTAATTGGCCAGATAGACTACCGAAGCCGTGCGAACAAAAAGCACAGCTTTACCATCTTCTCATAGATGCAGCTAGATTACACCCCGCAACGGCTTTTTTCTTAACTGAGAATTAACCTTGACGTTCTCTGCAGCCCTGCTAGCTTGCTCCCGCGCAGCGGTAGAGCAGCGATTCTTTCACAACTTGCAGTAGCTGCTGGCAGGCAACCTCTACTTGCTGTGCCACACCATTCTTTGCCGCTCTGACCGATTTGCCTATCCAGTTGGCCAAGGGCCTCGGCTAGCCAAGGTGCTCGCCTGAGATCCAGGCACAAAAAGGGATCGCGATAGCTGCCCACCCCACTGGCGGCATCTCGAACGTGGCGCAAGGGGAATTGTTCAGCGGTTCGGCTTCCTGCCCAACGACCGGCTGACAGTGCCGGGGATCCCTGGAAGAGTCCCCCTCTCAAGGTTCCCAGAGCGGTTAGTCTAGACTGTGGACAGTTACGTTCCTCTCAATCAGAGCAGAGG
>NZ_JANSJJ010000110.1:0-843 GCF_047502715.1 Synechococcus sp. H55.10 | reverse complement strand
GATCAACAAACGCTACGGCTAACGCGCCGTTTCGGTTCAACGCCCACGGTTTCCGTCCCCTTGCGGGGAAAAGGTAGGGATCAACGGCACTCCCCTAGAGGAGAACGAGCCGGACAACTCTGAGGAGTTTCCGTCCCCTTGCGGGGAAAAGGTAGGGATCAACTAGTACACATCGCGGAGTTTTACAAGGACCAGCGCCAACACCGGTTTCCGTCCCCTTGCGGGGAAAAGGTAGGGATCAACGCGCTACCGGGTTTGTCTCCTGGGGCCGGATGAGGTCTTGCCGCTGTTTCCGTCCCCTTGCGGGGAAAAGGTAGGGATCAACATCAATCAGGGCTGAGGCCCAAGGAGCCAAGATGAAGTTTCCGTCCCCTTGCGGGGAAAAGGTAGGGATCAACGCGTTTGCTTAACGGCCAAGCAGCCGAAGCGCTGCTTATGGGTTTCCGTCCCCTTGCGGGGAAAAGGTAGGGATCAACATTGGGAGCAACCAACGTGGCTCTTATCGAGCCGCGGTTTCCGTCCCCTTGCGGGGAAAAGGTAGGGATCAACGAGGGGCTATCCGAGGCTATTGAGAACGGCTGGGCAGGCAAGTTTCCGTCCCCTTGCGGGGAAAAGGTAGGGATCAACTGGCAGAAGCCACCCCCTTTTGTTCTTTGGAGGTACGCGTTTCCGTCCCCTTGCGGGGAAAAGGTAGGGATCAACCCCAGGGCGAAAAATTCTCTCAGCTGTCCCTACGCCGTTTCCGTCCCCTTGCGGGGAAAAGGTAGGGATCAACCTTTTGTTCTCTACAGCTTTCAAAGCCGGGATCCTGCGTTTCCGTCCCCTTGCGGGGAAAAGGTAGGG
>NZ_JANSJJ010000109.1:0-844 GCF_047502715.1 Synechococcus sp. H55.10 | reverse complement strand
GTACCTTTTCGTTCAGGAGGATCCGCAATCGGAAAGTTTCGAGGGCAAACCAGCCGGCCACTACCGCCAACAGCACCTGGGCAAAAAACAGCAACGGGATCAGGCGCTGACCTTCCAAGAGCAGACAGACGGAATAGATCAGGCCCATCGTTGCGAAAATCACATCCGACTCTGCGGAGGCCTCGCGCTTGATAAAGCGAACGGCAAAGATGGCCCCACTAGCAATCGCCACCAGCGCTGCCATCAAAAAATAGGGGCTTTGGGTGAGAAACATGCCAGGGATCCCTAAACTGATGAAAACAGGAAGGCGTCAGGCCTTGCCCATTTCACAGCCGATCCTAACATCAATCCTCCCGGGGACAACCCTCCCGGTTTTAGGGCAGGATCCCTCAAAGGAAGGGGATCGGTGCTAGGATGGCCTGTACATTCCAGTAGGCTTCATGCTGTATCTGGCGCGGGTAGACAAGAAAAGTCTTTTTGGCCAGGCGGAGCTGCAGCTCTTGGCGCAGCAAGCCGAGGGTAGAGTTTGGACGCCGCTGCGCCAGCCGGAACGGGTTACCTCCAAGGAGGCAGCCTCCTACAACGTGGGGGTATTGCTGCTGGTTGAGCTTGCGGAAAATCGGCAGGTACAGCGGGTGGAAGAGGCGGCGATGAAGTTGGTGGAGATGTTGCACAGCCTCTCGCAGGCCTGCAGCCTAGCCGACTTGGCGGAGATCGAAAGCTGGCGCCAATCTTTAACCCGGCAAAGCCAAGAGCTGAGTCGTCGCGAAGCCGAGGTGGCTGCCCGCCAAGAGCAACTGCAGCAGTGGGAAGCTCGCTTGCGGGAGAAGCTATCTTCCTAGAC
>NZ_JANSJJ010000108.1:0-4704 GCF_047502715.1 Synechococcus sp. H55.10 | reverse complement strand
TGCCTAAAGGCTCGAATTCAATATGGCCAGAGTCTGTATTGTTACCACGGTTCGGGATCCAGGAGTTTGCTTGGAATCCTTTATTCGCTACCACCTCGCCATTGGAATCGCCCACATCTATATCTTCTTTGACGATCCAGAGGATCCCGCTGCTCAGATAGCGCTTAGATTCTCCGACGTAACAGCTATTCCCAATGACGAAGCTTTGCAAGTCCAGCAAGCGCTAGGCAATATCCTCTATGCGAAATATGGCCCTCATGTTGGCTACGAGGTCATGGCCCGCCAGATTTTAAATGTGGAAACTGCTATACAGCTTGCCCTTGACCAAGGCATGGATTGGATCATTCATATTGATGGAGATGAGCTCTTCTATCTCGGCGAGGCACTTACTTTGGACTGGTTTGACCAGCTAGATAACGACATACTTCAGGTTCGCTTCTTAAACTACGAGGCGGCCCCCGAAAAGTTTGAGATTGAAGATTACTTTCGCGAAGTTACTCTGTTCAAGAGAAACCCTGCTGTTTTAGATCCAGATTTTTATGCCAAGTTTCAGAGTACCTCTGGCAAGAGCCAATACTTTCTAGCTTATCAAAATGGGAAATCAGCAGCTCGAGTTTATCCCAGTATTTTGCCAAATAGCGTACATAGTTTCGACATTCCAGAGGAGCATACCCTAGTCACCTCATCTCCAACCGTTTTGCACTACCTGAATTGCGGCTTCCAGAACTACTACAAGAAGTACGCTCAACTGGGAAACTTTCCCGACTACTGGTGGCGCTCAAAATCAAATCTCATTCGAGTTCCCTTCCACTTGCGCTCACGAGATGCCTACTGCTCAGGAGATATCAATCAAATGGTGGCTCTTTATCAAGAGCTCACACTCTACGACAACCCTATGATTAACCAAAGCTTAGTAGAGAAGGGTATCCTCACTCCCATTTCCTACCCTTCGCAGTTACTGGCAAAAGGATCCGCTCGGCTGAATTAGTCTGAAACTCTATTCACTTTACTTTATTTTCCCCTACGGTATATCTCTTATGTTTCTGCTGCCATGCAGAAACTCTCCTAGCCAATTGTCTTCCTATTTCAGCGACTTTTTTAGCCTTGACAATGAAATCTTCTATGCTCTGTCCCTCACTATCAGCATTATCCTTCACAATCCCGTGAACAACATAATTTCTCTGCATTTCTCTGCTTTCGCCATTCACTTACTTGGCGAATCAGCTCTCGAAGTGTTTCTGGTTTCTCAACATGATTGTATGTTCTGCTTGTAGCCGTTTTTTCCATTTTTTGATTAAAAGGTGGAACGAATAGTTTTGAGCACTGGGGATAAACTTCTCAACCTTGACCAAGCGAGAAATCAGACGGTCGGTAATGATGCTTTCTGCAATGGTCACCACTTCTAGAAAGAATTCCTCTTCCTGTGCTCGCTTTATGCGTCTCCAGGCTTCCTGATATCTGTAGTATTTGCGGGCGTTTCCGTTAATCGACTTTGGCTTTGGTTGACGAACCGACATTTTTCGGATCCCTTGAGCAGCTAAAGTGACACCCCTAAGCTGCTTACATTTTAAGGCTCTAGGGGAGGGCAATGGCCAGAGCACCTTGTGCCAAGAACCTCTCCCAATCCCTCCCAAAGCACTAAAAAAGCTCCCCAAATCTGGGGAGCAGTATGGGGCACTCAGAGTAGATTAGTCAAACACGTTACAAGAGCGGCCTACATAGAACTCACTATTCTCTGCAATTTCAGTAGCTTGATCTCCCACACCAATCTCACATTTAATTGGCTCGTTGCTGCGGTTGACATAGGAAGCCGTGGTTGCCTCTGTTGAAATCACTGCACCAGTTGGCGTGCCCCCGCCGTCGAACGTGGGTTCCGCATAGTTTGCGGTATATGAAGCCCAGGGATCGTTCACGAACTTGTCACCCTGCGGTCCGCAGTAGTCGGGTGCAGCTCTGTCGTTTGTGTTACACTGATCGGGAGCGATATTGGCCCACCCTTCGGGGTACACAGTCGTGTCCATACGGTAGACCTCGGCGCCACGAGAAGCAGCAGTTAGGGCCGTTTGCCCCTCAGCAGCGCGGGCACGACGGATCTGGTTCAAGAACTGGGGAACAGCAATCGCGGTCAGAATACCCACAATCACAATCACCACCAGCAGCTCGATCAAGGTGAAGCCTTTGGCTTTGGAAAGGAGCTGCTGTGCCAGCTTGGCACGCAGCAAAGATTGACGAGTCTTGGCACTCATGGCTTATGTCCTTTAGAGAGGTAGTTCATACTTGACATCGCAGCTTAGCTGCTAGCCCTAGCATACCCACGCCACCGCCAGTCCATATCAGCCTCCCCCTACGCAAAGTTGCGGATCTTGCCGAATCTTGCCATCGAGTGGGAAAGGTGGTACTTTAGTGCTTTCAAGTGCTTAGCTTTTCTGGTATGATAGGTAAATTTTCTACTTTGCCTTCCGATTCAAGCCTTGAGGCCTTGGCTGCCGAGGTCAAGGTTATGCAAGACGATCAGCCCGACGCATTTCAAGGTCAGGTCAGAGAAATCTATCAAAACCTATCTCCCCCGGAGTGGGGCTATTTCCTCGAGCAGCTCTTGGCCGGGTCGCAGCCTATCAGCAAGGCTCTGGATAAGGCTGATTTCACCCTTGCCCGGCTCTGCCAAGCTCTCCAATCTGCACCTCACCACCGCAGGGCCTACTTAACTCTCAGGTCGCTGGTTACTGAGGGTCTTCTTTCGGGCCAACAGGCCTCTTCGGCAATCCTAGAAGCAGCTACCCAGCTGGAAAGCGTCGAAGGTAAAGGTCAGAGGCAAGGCCTTCAGATTTCCCTAAAGCTAAGGGAGATAGCTTTTGAGCTAGATCCTCTACAAAAAGACAACGTTGAGAAGCTCTTAATTCATGCAGTAGACTCAGAAGACGATTTGTCAGTAGTGCTATACGGTCAAGCTCTCCTAGAGTGTCTTGACAAACAGACCAAGAGTGCTCATTCAAACACGGTTCGCATAGAGGAAAGCTCTCAATCAGTAAAAGCGCTTACCCTATTGCTGGATAAAGGTTATATAGATCTATTTTTCGCAATCGCAAACTCACTAATCCCATTACTGCAAGAAGCCCAAAAAACGGCATTTATAGGTTTGCTATCTCAATTAGCAATTATTTTCAGTCCAGACAAAGCTAAAGACTACGATGGGCTCTACAAAGTAGAGGATATAATCAGAACTGAGTTTAATCAAATAGTTGGTGCAATATCCTATAACTCAGCAAGCAATTACTACAGCCTAATTGGCGATAGACTTTTAGCACTTGCCGATGAGAATAAAGATAACTTGATAGTTTATCTAGCTCTTCTCGCCGAATCACTAGAAAAGCTGATTCGCACCTCTAAATCTGAAAAAATCAAAGACATCATTGACAAAATCACAGAACATCTGAGTTCCTGCCTTCTGGAAGACTGGCAGGTGACACTTGAAAATCTATCGGATAGCTTGACAATAGCCAGAGTTATTTTGTCCAGGGTTGCCTTCTGCTGGAGTTATGTTAGTGATGATAGATCGCTTATCAGAAGGTATCAGCAACTGGGCGGGCGAATTCTCTCTCAAACTCTCAATCTCATGGCCAGGCAGAGAAACTTTACCTGGTTGGAGCACTGGGAAAAACAGAAAGCGCTGTACAAAGCACACAAGAAGCCTCACATAGGATACTTAGGAAATTGCTTTCGGCGTCATTCTGTAGGTTTCCTAAGCGAATCTTCGTTAAGATTGCAAAATCGCGGAGCTTTGGATGTATCGTACTATTACTTTTGGGGACATTCAACTGAAGAAATAGCTTCGCATGATAATCTCTATCAAAGATTTAGCTCTCACGATCACTTGTTCTTTCGCATCCTTCCAAAAGGTACGCCAATTCCCAAGGTAGTGTCCCAAGCTCGCGAAGACCAAGTTGACATCATGATTTTTATGGACTCCTTAACCATTCACGAAGCAAATATGAGTGCAGCCTTGCGGTGCGCACCTATTCAAATAGGATGGTTAGGCGGAGATGCTGTCGGATTGCCGGAGTTTGACTATTTTCTGGCCGACCCACACATACTGCCAGAGGATGCTCAAGTTGATTACCAAGAGAAAATAATTCGTTTGCCGAGCTACTGTGCCATTGATAGTTTAGATTTCTTTCCTTTAGCCAAAGATGAGTTTAAGAGTAAGCTTAATGTAAAACCTTATCACTTACTGTTCTTAACAGCATCTAGTGCTTATAAGCGTACCTCGGAGTGTATTGAAGCTCACTTACGGATAACTAAAGAAGTCAAAAATGCAATCTTAATTGTCAAAGTCTCTGGTGAGATATCTACTGTAATTAGTCGCTACAAGACAAAGGCGAAAGAATTAGGAGTAGATGAAAAAGTACGCTTCCTAGCTACAACTAAGACAGCAGAGGAGCACCGTGGGCAACTGGGTTGCGTTGATCTTATTCTAGATACTTTTCCCTACACAGGTGCAACCCACACCATGGAAGCCCTTTACATGGGGGTGCCGGTTCTTACCCTGGTAGGCCGCCATTACTATGGCCGCATGAGCTACAGTCTGCTGAAAAATATCGGTCTAGAAGACTGCATCACCTGGTCGGTCGAAGAGTTTATCCAACGTGGGATCCAACTGGGCAACAATCCGGAGCAACTCAACCGAATTAAAAAGCAAATCAAAGA
>NZ_JANSJJ010000107.1:0-42790 GCF_047502715.1 Synechococcus sp. H55.10 | reverse complement strand
CTCACCCCTGGCCCCTCTCCCACTGGGAGAGGGGAGGCGAGCGGTTAGCTCTTCGGGGGATCCCTAGAAATTGGAAAAGAAATTGGAAAAGAAATTGGAAACAAACAGAAGCCGCCTCACTTCTTCGTTAAGCTGGCTTTCGTTGAAGGGTTTGGTCAGGTAGCCAGTTGCTCCCGACCATTTGCCGCGGATGCGAGCTAGCAGGCCATCGCGCGAGGTAACCATTAGGATGGGGAGGGACTTAAACTCTTCCAAGCTGCGCACAATGCGGCAGAGCTCCAGGCCATCGATCCCCGGCATGGCGATGTCCATCAACAGCAGATGAGGCCGATGCTGAAACAACAGAGGGAGCACCTCGGCGGGGTTGCCTGTTGTAATCACTCGATAGTTGGACAAATATTGCCGCAGGATCTCTTGCATGACCACGCTGTCGTCCACCGCCAAGATGGTTATCGGGTTGTGGGGCTTGGTCTGCAGCAGCTCTTGGGGTGTTTGCAGGCTGACCAGCCCTTTTTTGACCCAGGCCGCAAAGAGATTGGCCACCTCCAGACGATCCCGACACAGCTTCTTGGCGATCACCTCTAGCGACTGGCCGTCTTTGGTGAGGGCGTGGAGCTTCTGTCGCTGCTCATCGGTGATGCGATAGCGGTTGACCCGCTCCCAGTTGACCACCGGTATCGCCAGCATCGTGGGAATGGCCACCTTCAAATCTGCCCATCGATCGTGGCGGCGGGCTGCTTCTTGCAACAGAGGCTCCAACTCAAACCCGCCGATGGGGGCCTCTTGGGCGACCCGTTCCTGCACTTCGAAGTAGCAGGCGCCTGACCGCTCAAACAGGTAGCGGTCGAAATCGGTGAGCAGGTTGAGCCACAGGGCATCTTCCAACTCTCCTGGCTTGAGCAAGCCCAACTGCGTGATGGCCTCCAGCAGCTCGGGCAGGGAACGGTTCTTCAGCAGGCGCTCTTGCACCACCGAGATGGCCCGCTGCGACCATTCCAAGTTGAGGCGGGCGATGAAGCGAGATAGGCGTTTCAGCAGGATTTGCGTGTTGAGGGGTTGATCGGCAGAAAAGAGGAGCCTGCCGTAGTAATAAGTCAGTACCCAGGGTTCTGCGACCTCGGCAGGATCCAGCCCTCTGAGGTGAAGGTGCAGGTAGCCAGTGGTAAACCGCCGGCCTTGCTGCCTGAGCAGGGGCGCAAGTTCCTCCGAACCGAATACGAAAGGGGACATGCGGCATTCTCCAGGCCAACTTCTTCAGGCCAATTGCCGGCCTTGTTCTAAGCTGTACCAACGCCTTGAAGGGTCGCCGTTGCAAAGCTGGCTACGGTTCCCAATTGAGAGCTTGCTGTTGCGCCTGCAGCAATTCTCGGATCCCGGCTTGGGCCATCTCCACCATTTGCAACAATTGCGGTCGGCTGAAGCAGCCGGCTTCGGCAGTGCCCTGAATCTCGATAAAGGATCCCTGCTCGTTCATGACAATGTTCATGTCTACCTCGGCTTGGCTGTCTTCCTCATAGCACAAATCTACGAGGACTTCCCCCTGCACAATTCCCACCGAAAGGGCCGCCACTTGCTGCCGCAGCGGCGATCCCTGAGCCGGATCCAGCAACCCCTGTTTGCATAGCCAAGTGACGGCGTCGTGCAGGGCCACATAGCCCCCCGTGATCGCGGCGGTGCGAGTTCCGCCATCGGCCTGCAACACATCGGCATCGAGGGTAATGGTGCGGGATCCCAGCTTCTGGAGATCCAGAGCGGCGCGCAGGCTGCGTCCGATGAGGCGTTGGATCTCGGCAGTACGGCCCGATGGTTTCAACATCTCCCGTGGCTGTCGTTGTGGGGTGGCTCCGGGCAACATGCGGTACTCCGCCGTCAGCCAGCCTTGACCGGTATTCTGCAAAAAAGGGGGAACTTCTTCCGCCACACTGGCGGTGCAGAGGACATGGGTATCGCCAAACTTCACCAACACCGATCCGGGCGCATAGCGGGTGAAGCGGCGCTGGAAGGAAACCGGGCGCAATTGAGCAGCCGTGCGGCCATCGGGGCGTTGCCAGCTCATGGGCAGTTCAAAAAGGGATCCCTCGCATTGTCAACCATGTCTGGGCTCAGGGATTGGAAACTATACAGAGCATGACTCGGCTGCCGGCGAGAAACGGATGCGGACGGAAGCGATAAAAAAATGCACCAGCACAAGCTGGCGCCAGCAGTTTAACTCTCACCGGTCAGGCATCAACCTAGACAAAGGCAGGGATCCGAGAGTCTCCCAGGGCCTCTACCAGCGCCCGCACTTGGGCCACCATGGCCACTTCATCCTGGAGCCGGCTGACAGCTTTGCCCACCCCCACACCTGAGGCACCGGCAGCGATGGCCAGGCGCACCGTTACCGTTGAGAGGCCGGAAGCGCAGATGACCGGCAGCGAGACCACACGGCTGATCTCATAGGCGGCAGCCAAGGTGGGGGCAGCCTTCTCGATCAAGCCCAGGGATCCCCCGTGAACCGGCTCGGCACTGGTGCTGCCCTCGGTTTGGATGAGATCGGCCCCCAGATCTTCCAGTTTCTCGGCCAATTCCGCCTGCTGATCCAAAGGCAGCGTGTGGGGAACGGTAACCGACAAAAGCGTGCGCGGCAGCAGAGAGCGGGTTTGGCGAGTGAGCTCCAGGACTTCCGCAGCGGAGAAGATGCGGCCCGAAGGGTAGAAGCTGTCGTAATTGCCGATTTCAGCCATGTCGGCCCCCGCTTGGACGGCGGCAGCCAATCGCTGCGGCTCCACCGCCGACACGCAGATGGGCAGCTCGATCTGGGCGCGCACCTGCTGCACCAATTCGGGACTGGCGGCGATGTCCACCCAAGTGGCTCCTCCCTCCTGGGCGGCACGGGTGACTTTCAGCACCGACTGCAGGTCGAAATTTTGCAGGCCGCTGATGATCTTGAGGGCACGGCGCCGGGCAAGGGCGTCGAAAAGGGCAGCTTGAGAGGCTGTGGTCATAGGCTCGTTAGCTTGTTGAAACGGGACACAAGAGGAGTGAAAGCAAATCGGCTGGGGCAACCTTTGCTCAGTCTAGAGGGTTTGCTGCCATCCTACAAGGGATCCGCCCTTGGCCGGTCACCCCAATCTTTGCGGGCTATCCCAAGATCTTTCAATACAATAGGGATCCCCTCTTCTGCTCTTGCCATGTACCGCTCTCCTTTCCCCTTCTTGGGCCTGGCTGAGCCGGATCCGGAGCTGGCCCAGGCCATTGTGTTGCCTATCCCCTACGAGGCCACCACCTCCTACGGCAAAGGCACGGCCAAAGGCCCTCAGGCGCTGTTGCAGGCTTCTGCCTATGTAGAGATCTACGACGAGGTGAGAGACTGCCAGCCGGCTCTCCACCCCGACTTTGCCGCAGAGACCTCCCGCTACTGGACGGCGCCGCCAGTGGAGTTCGAGGGGCTGGACGCCCACGAGTTGGCCATGGCCGCAATTCAGCGCCGCGCTGCCGAGTGGGTAAGGCCAGGGCGGTTCCTGCTCTCCATTGGCGGGGAGCACTCCATCACTGGCCCCTTGATTGCCGCCCACCTGCCCCACTACCCAGAACTGCACGTGCTGCAGATCGATGCCCACTGCGACCTGAGAGACAGCTACGAGGGATCCCGCTACTCCCACGCTTCCGCCATGGCCCGCGTGGTGGAGCAAGTGGGCGGCCGCCTCACCCAAGTGGGGATCCGCTCCCTCTGCGCCGAAGACCGCCAGGCCATTCGCAAGCACCGCTTGCACACCTTCTTTGCCCACAGCCTGCACGGCAAGCCAGCCCAGGAGTGGATCCCCGAGGTGATCGCCACGCTGGGATCCCAGGTGTACCTGACGGTGGATGTGGACGGGTTGGATCCTGCGGTCGTGCCGGCCACGGGCACCCCCGAACCCGGCGGCTTGGGCTGGTGGGAGACCGTAGAGCTGATCCGGGCCCTGGGGCAGCAGCGGCAAATCGTCGGCGCCGATGTGGTGGAGCTGGCGGTCACCGGGGAACGGGAAACCGATCGCCGCAGCGCCTTCACCGCCGCCAAGCTGGCCTATCAGATCCTGGCAGCGGCCTTGGGCTAGGCTCCAGAAGAACTGGGCTATGGCTGGGTTCCCCCTGTTTCCACCTGGCCGCTGGAGCACCGGCTCCAATCTCGAAGTATCCAGACAAAACGAGGACTGGACTCTCTCTGTCGAGATCTTCTGCTAGCTTCCTAGGTGGCCCTAGCCATGTCTCCGCCTTCTTCCAGCTCCCTTGAAGCGTCGCCGCCCCCCGTTGACGAAGAGCTCATCCACAGCCGCATTCAGGCCATCCGCGCCCGGATCCCAGGCCATGTGGAGATCATGGCGGTGAGCAAAGGCTACAGCGTCAACCACATCCGCGCCGCCTATCGAGCCGGGATCCGCCACTTTGGCGAAAGCCGAGTGCAAGAGGCAGCCGCCAAACAGGCGCAACTGCAGGATCTGACCGATATTGTCTGGCACTTGATCGGGCATTTGCAGACCAACAAGGTAAAGCCGGCCCTCAGACAATTTGCCTGGATTGACAGCGTCGATAGCCTGCGCCTGGCCAAGCTGATCAACCAAAAAGCCTGGGAGCTGCACCTTACCCCCAAGCTCTGCTTGCAGGTGAAATTGGCCCCGGATCCCAATAAATTCGGCTGGCTCATCCCCGATCTGTTGCAAAGCCTGCCGCAACTGAACCAACTGCTGCAGGTGCAAATTGTGGGCCTGATGACCATTTTGCCTTTGGGCTTGAGCTCAGAGGCAGCCCTAGAGCTGTTTCGCAAGCTGGCCGAGCTGGCGGATCACATCCAGCGCAGCGGCTACGAGCATCTGCAGTTGCACACCCTCTCCATGGGCATGTCCGACGATTACCCCCTGGCGGTGGCCGCAGGCTCCAACCTGATTCGGCTGGGGCGCGCTTTGTTTGCCGATGCCGAACGGAAATAGATAGATGGAGTCTCTATGAAGCCGTTAAATTGTGATTAAATTTTGTGTAAAGCCGCGCAACTCCGGAGTTGCCCTGCAGGGCACGCTCTGGGTTGGAGTTCGGCCTGAATCGGGCAAAAACAGGGCAATCCCGCCCAAAATTTACCCTGTCGGGGAAATTTTAGGGAAACTTGTAATCATTTGCGTCACTCCCGTTAACACGTGTTCAAGCTGGACAAGGAGCGCAGTAGACTCTGGCCAAAGCAGTGGCTGGACAAGTGGGATGACATCTTTACTTCTTCTGGGTAAACTCGACTCGTCGAGTCCATGGGTTTTGTTAGCCTGCCTCGGCAGCTTCTCGAGCAAACCCTGTCTCGGCCTTTTGAAAAACTTTAACTAAAAATAAAGATTGGAGATGCCCTTTGGCTTGACTGGGCTACTCAAGATCCAATCAAGAGCCTGAATCCTGCGCTTGCCGCAAACCATGACCTGTAGTGAGGATGTGGACGATGAATGTCAATGGAATCTGGAGCAGGGTAAGAGATTTTGTAGGCTTGACCGATCCCGTGGACGGCCTGGAAGAGTACCCTGAGATGGAAGGGCAGGATGATTACCAAGTGCTCTACGAGGGACGCCGTTCCCAACCGGCTCCTGAAGAGCAGGAAGCCAGTGCCCTTCCACGCGGACGTCGACAACGGGGAGCGGAAGCCGGGGAAGGGTCTGTCGGTCGAGAAGAGTCGCGGGGCCATCGGCGCAGTCAACATCGGGATCGCTTAGCAGGGGGCAGTATGGGGAGCAACGTAATTGGATTACCGGGCGTCAACCCACCCACCAGCGAAGTGGTGGTGCTGGAGCCGCGCAGCTTTGACGAGATGGCTCAAGTCATCCAGTACCTGCGGGAGCGCAAGACGGTGATCATGAACTTGACCCTGATGGATCCCGCCGAAGCACAGCGCTCGGTGGATTTTGTTGCCGGTGGCACCTACGCCATCGATGGCCACCAGGAGCGCATTGGCGAAAACATTTTTTTGTTCACCCCCAGCACGGTGACGGTCTCCACCCCCAGTAGCCAAGGGGTGCAGCCGCTGCAGCGTCCCTTGCACAGCCCTGCCCCTCTCTGGCCCAGCAGCTATGAACATTTGCAGGCGGTGGGCCAGCACTAGCCGACATGGAGCGACCGCTGCTGAGTGTGATCGGGGGGGGAGCCATGGGATCCGCCCTGCTGCGGCGTTGGGTGACTGCGGGGCTTTATCCTGCAGCTCAGGTGGCTTTGCGGGAGCCCGACCCGGACAAGGCCAAGACCCTACAGCAGGAGCTGGGCATTCGGCTGTTGGCGGATCTATCTCAGGCGGGAGAGTCTGAGATTGTATTTTTGGCCGTCAAGCCCCAGGTTTTCCCGCAGGTGGTGGCTGAGATGGGCCAGCCGTCCGCCGCGCAGTTGGTGATCTCGATTATGGCCGGGATCCCTTTGCAGCAGTTGCAGCAGGCTTTTCCCCAGCAGAGGGTGGTGCGCACCATGCCCAACACACCGGCGCTGGTGGGAGCAGGGATCACGGCTATCTGCTACGGGCCAGGAGTGACGCCTGATCAGAAGGAGCAGGTGGAAAGGTTGTTTCGGGCTGTAGGCCAGGTGGTGACGGTGGCCGAAAGCCAAATGGATGCGGTGACGGCCCTGTCGGGATCGGGGCCGGGGTATTTGGCGGTGATCCTGGAAGCGCTGATCGACGGGGGGGTGGGGGTGGGTCTGCCGCGTCCCCTCGCCACCCAACTGGCGATGCAGACCTTGGCGGGCACGGCTGCCCTTTTACAGCACGAGAAGCTCCACCCCGCCCTTCTCAAGGATCAAGTGACCAGCCCAGGGGGAACGACCATCGCCGGGATCCAAGTCCTGGAAGAGGGGGGAGTACGGGGGGCCTTGATGCGGGCAGTGCGGGCAGCCTACGAGCGCTCCCGCCAGCTACAGGGCTCCTAGGGCCTGCCAGAGCGGGCGGGTGATCCAGTTCCATCCCACCTTGAGCTGGTGCTCCAGGGTAGGTAGACGCACCAGGTAGATGGCTCGTCGGGCCAAATAGCCCAGGGGGCCGCTCAGGGTGAGGCCGCCGAGGGCGGAAAGCACCGCCGTATCCGTCCCCAAGCTGAGCATTTCCCCCAGAGAAAAGTAGCGGAACGGCAGCAGGGGCCGCTCCTGCGTGAGCAAGGCCCACAGGTTCCAAGCGCAATAGCCGGCCTGTTGAAAAGCTGCTTGGGCGGTGGCGGGCACCGGCTGGCCTTCGGCATCCACCACCGCCGCTACGTCTCCCAGGGCAAACACTTCTGGAAAGGGGGGAGTTTGCAGGGTGGGCAAAACCTGCAGCCGTCCCCGCTCACTTTTGGGCAGATCCAAGTTGGCGATCACCGCTGCCGGTCGGGTTCCGACGGTCCACAGCACCGCATCCACAAGATCCGTGGCTATCTCCTGGGCCTCCAGCCGCTGCAATTGTAGGCGGAAGGGGGGGGCGCCGTTCTCGCCCAGAGCCTCGATGCCCAAAACCTTGGTTTGCAACTCCACCTGCACCCGCCGTTGGGCCAACGCCAGTTGGGCCGCCTCCCGGCTGGAAGAAGCAAAGCCCGACAAAATCCGGGATCCCACCTCAATAAGACGGATCCGTCCCCGCGATCCCAGCCGATCTGCCAGCTTGCAGGCCAGTTCCACGCCGCTTGCCCCCGCCCCAGCAATGGCCAGAGTTATCGGCTGAGCCGGATCCCGCTCTTCCAACGTTTTCAGGTGGGCCCGCAGCCGTTGGGCATCGGCCAGGGTGCGAAAGGGAAAAGCGAACTCCGCCGCTCCCGGAACGCTCTGCAAAGGGGTTTCTCCCCCCAGCGCCAGCACCAGCGCGTCGTATTCTAGGCTCTGCCCGTCTTCCAGACCCACTCGGCGGGCTTGAAGGTCAATGGCCTGGACAGAGCCGCGGCGAAATTGCACCGACTCCGAGGGCAGCAGATCTTGGAAGCGGGGAGCCACCTCCCAGTCCTCCATTTCTCCGGTGAGCAGCTCGTACAGCAAAGGAGCAAAGACAAACCGCTCCTGGCGATCGACCAAGGTAATTTGGGGTGGCTCTGACCAGGGTTGCCGGCTCAGTTCCAAAGCTGTGTACAACCCGCCAAAGCCGCCCCCAAGAATGCAAATGCGATTCATGCTCAGATGCTCAGCTTGAGATTACCAAAATTGCGCGACAAGCCCCGACCTAAAAGATAGGCCCTGCCAACGCCAGCGGGCCGACCGGGGATGGCACACCTTATGCTTCATGCTTCGAGCTGACTTGCACTGGCCCGGCTAGACCTCTCCAGCGTAGTCTTTGCTGCCCCAGCCCCGCCAGCCCGGCACTTCCGACAAAGAAGCCCGTCGCTCGTCCAGCCAAGTTTGGAGAATCACTGCCGCCGACTGTTGATCGATCAAACCCTTCTGGGCCTTGGCCGGGATCCCGGCCTCGCGCAGATCCCACTCCGCCTGTACGGTGCTCAGGTATTCGTTGACGGTAATAACGGGAAGATCCACCGCCACCTGCAAAGCGCGCACAAACCGCTGCACCTTGCGGGCCTGGGATCCCACCGAGCCGTCCGCCAAAAGGGGGATCCCGACCACCACCACGGTGGCCCGGCGGCGGCGGATCCACTCCTGCACTTGGGCAATGTCTTCGGGCAGGGAACGGCGCCGGATCACCCCCAGGCCGGTAGCCAGCAGCCCCAGCCCGTCGGAGCCGGCCACGCCGATGCGACGGTTGCCCACGTCCAGACCCAGCGCTGAAAAGGGATCCCTTGTGGCAGAATAGTTCAGGTCTGTTGACATCTGTTTATCCCTCTTGCCGACATTGTAACGGCCTGAAACTCCCTGTCTCTAGCCGTGTAGCTCGGCTGAACCTCTATCCTTTTTCGACGACCCTTTTTGGAGCCTTCTCGATGACCAGCGCCACCCTGTCTCTCCCCAAGCACGAAGTTAAAGACCTCAGCCTCAGCTCCTTGGGCAAGCAACGGATCCAATGGGCGGCGCGGGAGATGCCGGTGCTGGCCCAGATCCGGGAGCGCTTTGCCCAAGAAAAACCCCTGGCCGGTCTGCGCCTGGTGGCCTGCTGCCATGTCACCACCGAGACGGCCAATCTGGCCTTGGCCTTGCAGGCAGGGGGAGCCGATAGCGTCCTCATCGCCAGCAACCCCCTCTCCACCCAAGACGATGTGGCCGCCAGCCTGGTGGCCGACTACGGCATCTCGGTCTTTGCCATCAAGGGGGAAGATGTAGAGACCTACCGCCGCCATGTCCAGATCGCCCTGGATCACCGCCCCCATCTCATCATTGACGACGGCGGCGATGTGACGGCGGAGCTGGTTCAGCATCGCCAGGAGCAGGTGTCGGAAATCATCGGCACCACGGAAGAGACTACCACCGGCCTGGTGCGCCTGCGGGCCATGTTCAAGGCGGGGGTGCTCAGCTTCCCGGTGATGACCGTCAACGACGCCGAGACCAAGCACCTGTTCGACAACCGCTACGGCACCGGCCAATCCACCCTGGACGGCATTCTGCGCTGTACCAACATTCTCCTGGCCGGAAAAACAGTGGTGGTGGCTGGCTACGGCTGGTGCGCCAAGGGGGTGGCGATGCGGGCCCGCGGCATGGGATCCCAGGTCATCGTGACCGAGGTCAACCCGGTGCGGGCTCTGGAGGCGGTGATGGATGGCTTTCGGGTTATGCCCATGGCCGAGGCCGCCCCTCTGGGGGATCTGTTCATCACCGTCACCGGCAACAAGCACGTTATCCGCGGCGAGCACTTCGACCGGATGAAAGATGGGGCGATGGTCTGTAACGCCGGCCACTTCGACATCGAGATCGACCTGGTGGCCTTGCAAGAGCGGACGGTTTCCCGGCAGAGCGTGCGCCCCTTTGTGGAAGAATACCGTCTCCAGTCGGGCAAATCGGTGTTCGTGCTGGGGGAGGGCCGGCTGATCAACCTGGCTGCCGCCGAAGGCCACCCCGCCAGCGTCATGGACATGAGCTTTGCCAACCAAGCGCTGGCCTGCGAGTACCTGGTGAAAAACCGTGGCCGGCTGGCGCCAGGGCTGCACCCCATTCCTGCGGAGATCGACGAGGCCATCGCCCGCCTCAAGCTCAAGGCCATGGGGATCCAAATTGACAGCCTTACCCCGGAGCAGATCGAGTACGGCAACACCTGGACGGCAGGAACCTAGAGAAAGCCCCTCACCCCCGCGGTGGAAAACCTGGCCCACCTGCGCCGTTGGGCCAGCAGGCAGGTGGGGCGGTAGAGCTCAAGCACCACCGCCCCGGTGCACCTGGGCCCAGACGCGGGTGGGCAGACCCCAGATGTAGATGAAGCCTTCGGCAGCGCGGTGGTCGAACTGATCCCCTTCCCCGTAGGTGGCCAGCTCCGCGTTGTAGAGGGAGTAAGGAGAGCGGCGGCCCACGCAGACGGCCTGGCCCTTGTGCAGGCGCATCCGCACCACGCCGGTAACACTCTTTTGGGTGGTGCAGATGAAGGCGTCCAGGGCCTCCCGCAGCGGCGAATACCAAAGGCCGTTGTAGATCAATTGGCTGTAGGTGGTCTCGATACCGTACTTGTAGTGGATGACCTCGCGGGTGAGGGTGAGGCTTTCCAGCTCGCGGTGGGCCTGGATCAACACCGTTAGGGCCGGACACTCGTAGATCTCGCGCGACTTGATCCCAACCAGCCGGTTTTCAATCATATCGATGCGACCGACACCGTGGCTGCCGGCTAAGGCGTTGAGCCGCTCGAAGAGGGCTCTGGGGCCAAGGCGCTGCCCGTCCAGCTCCACCGGGATCCCCTCTTCAAAGGCGATCTCCACATAGGCGGGCTCGTCGGGGGTTTGAGAAATAGGCCGGGTGAGAGCGTAGACTTCCTCCGGTGGTTCTTGGTCAGCGTCTTCCAGGATCCCGGCTTCGACGCTGCGGCCCAGGATGTTGAGGTCGATGCTGTAGGGGCTGGACTTTTGCACCGGCATAGGGATCCCGTAGCGCTCGCCGTAGGCAATGGTCTCCTCGCGGGTCATGCCCCACTCGCGGGCCGGGGCCAGCACCTTGAGCTTGGGGTTCAAGGCGGCGATGGCCAGGTCGAAGCGCACCTGGTCGTTGCCCTTGCCGGTGCAGCCGTGGGCCACGGCGTCGGCGCCCACCTCTTCTGCCACCTCCACCAACAGCTTGGCGATCAGGGGTCGGGCCAAGGCAGTGGAGAGAGGGTAGCGCTGCTCGTAGAGGGCATTGGCCTGGATGGCGGGGAAGGCGTAGTCGGCAATCAGGATCTGGACGGCCTCCCGCACCAGGGATTGCTCCGCCCCGGCCCTCAGCGCCTTGGCTTGGATGGCCTCCAGCTCCGCCCCCTGACCCAAGTCCACCGCCAGGGTGACTACCGATTCCACTCCCCACTCGTGCTTGAGATAGGGGATGCAGACGGAAGTATCGACGCCGCCCGAATAGGCCAATACTACTTTCTTTGCCCGTCCCATGCTGCTGCGGATCCCTGCTGGAAAAAAGTTGCTAGCCCATTATGCCTTGTTGCTCGGATCTTATACTCGGCCTGACCCTAGAGGCAGCTTTGTCGGCTATTCTCAAAGGGATTTCTCCCGGGCCTTGGATCGCGGTCCAAAAGGTTGCCGGCGCAAATTGGGGTGTGAGGTCAGGTGAGCATGGCCGGCAAGAGGATCCCGGCAGCACAGCAAAGACTCAGGCGCCAACGAGTGCTGGGGTTGGGGATCCTGTCTCTGCTGGGCTTCGTGGCGGGGATGGGGTTCGCCGCCCTCTCCCAGCCGGAAGGGGGATCGCCCGTCGCCGCTCCAGAGCCGGAGCCGCCCCGTTTTACGGCCCACGGCTGGCCGCTGCTGGATCCCTTGCCGCAGCCGGACGAGATCTGGGAGTGCGAGCTGGTGGTGGTGGGCGGATCCCTGGGGGGCGTGGCGGCTGCAGGCCAAGCCATGCGGGGGGGTGTGCAAACCTGTCTCATCGAGCTCACCCCCTGGCTGGGGGGGCAGATCACCTCGCAGGGGGTATCGGCCCTCGACGAGTCCCTCCCCATGCGGCAGCGGGGCAATTTTTCCCGCCACTGGCTGGAGTTTAAGGCCCTCATCGAAAGCCAGCCGCTGCATCTGCCCGCCTGGACAGGGATCCCGCCGGGAACCCGCGTGACCAAGATCAACAGTTGCTGGGTAGGGGGGCTGTGTTTTCCGCCCCAGGCAGGTTTGCAGGCGGTAGAAACCTGGCTGCGGCAGGCGGCTCAGTCTGCTCCCCAGAGTCGCTGGGCCACCCAGACCGCTTTTAAGGGGGCCACCTTCAGCGCCGACGGCTCCCGCATCGAGAGCCTCTACGCTGTGCAGCGGCAGCCGCGGGATCCCAATTTTGTGCCGCCAGGGCGGCTGTGGCGGGAATTGGTGAGCTGGTATGGCTGGCAGGAGACGGAAGTGTTTGCCAAGCGGGTGCTGCGGCTGCAGGCGCCACCGGGCCGCAACCTGTTTGTTATCGACGCCACCGACACCGGCGAGCTGGTGGGCTGGGCTGGGATCCCCTACCGGCTGGGCTCAGAAGGGCGAGATCTGACGGGGGAGCCCAATGCCGCCCCGGCCAGCAACCCGGAGTGCACCCAGGCCTTCACTTTTCCTTTCGTGCTGGCCATCCACGACGATGGCGGGCGCTCCCGCGCCGAGCTGGCCCAGTTGCAGCCGGGCTACTCCCGCGCCGAGCACCGCCGCCAGTTCGACCTGGAGGGGTTTCCCACCTTCAGCGGCCAGAGCTTTTTCAACTACCGCCGCATCGTCAGCAAAGGCCGCACGGATCCCTTCCACAGCACCCCGGTGCCGGGCGACCTGACGCTGGTGAACTGGAACCGCGGCAACGACTGGGGGATCATGAACCCGCCCCTAATCCTGACAGAAGAGCGGCTGGTGGCCTCAGGGCAGCGCCACAACTGGCTGGGGGGGCTGGACGTCTCCGCCCTCAAAGATGGAGAAAACCACGCCCTGCTCTTTGCCGAGTGGCTGATGGAAACCCAAGCCCGCGCCGGCTATCCCCTCTCGTTGGTGTTTGCCGAGGACTCTTTGCTGGGCACCCGCTCCGGCCTCAGCCTCTACCCCTACATCCGGGAGGGGCGGCGCATCCTGGGGCGAGCTGCCTACGGCCAGGCGGAATTCCAGATGCTGGAGCAAGACATCCGCGTCGGCACCAGCGGGGGACGGGACTTTAGCCCCACCGCTGTAGGGGTGACTCACTACGCCATCGACATGCACGGCTGTCGCTACCGCAACTGGGAGCCTTCCCTGTCGGCCAGCTCGGCGCCCGTCAACGAGTTTTCCGTCCGCCCCATCGTCATCCCCCTAGAGGCCCTGATCCCCCAGAAAGTGGATAACCTGCTCATCGGCGGCAAAGGGATCGCCGTCAGCCACATCGTCAACGCCGCCACCCGCACCCATTACGGCGAGTGGACCATCGGCTCGGCAGCGGGGCTCATCGTAGCCTGGTTGCACAGCCAGGATCCCGGCTTGATCCCCACCCAGATTGTGCCGCAGGGCAAGATGGCCGACTTGCAGCGCTACCTGGTTGCCCACGGACAGCGGCTGCACTGGTAGGCAGTTGCCGCCGCCCTACCCCTCTGCGCCGGAAGGCAGCGCCTCGGGATCCCCTTTTCCGCCATAGCGCCGCTGCCGCCACCACACCAGTAGAGGGCTGGCGATGAAGATGCTGGAATAGACCCCCAAGCTAAAGCCAATGAGCAGAGCGATGGCAAACCCCTTCAGGGTGGCTCCCCCAAAAATGGCAATGGCCACCAGGGGCAGCATCGTTGTCAGGGTGGTGTTCAAAGAGCGGGCAAAAGTCTGGTTTAGAGATAGGTTCACCACCTCGGCAAAGCTGACCTTGCGGCTGACCAGACGCAGATTTTCCCGGATGCGGTCGTAGATAACCACCGTGTCGTTGACGGAAAAACCAATGATGGTTAGCAGCGCCACCACAAACAGGCTGTCCACCTCCATGCCCACCGTTAGGCCCAAAAGGGCAAACAGACCTGTTGTCAGCACCACATCGTGCAGCAAGGCCACAATGGCAAACACCGCGTAATCCCACTGGAAGCGCAGGGCCAGATACACCACAATGAGCCCAAAAGAGATGAGCACAGCCACGAGGCCGGAACGCAAGAGCAAGCGCCCCACCGTCGGGCCTACCGTCTCCACTAGGTTGCGCTCAAAAGGGCCTACCTGTTGCCGCAGCGTCTCCTCTACCGCTAGGCGCTCCTGCTCAGTCAAAGGGGGCATGCGGATCAAGGCTTCCTGACTGGTCTGGGTGTCCAGTTGGATGATGCTGCTGCCCAGGTTGTGTTCCTGCAGCGCCCGCCGCAGCTCTTCGGTGGTGACAGGCCGCTCAAAACGCAGATCCAGCAAGGTGCCGCCGGCAAAATCCAGCCCCAGCCGCAGCGGTGTCCCTAGAGAGGCCAGAGAAAAGGCCATGCTGACCAGCCCCACCAGCAACACCGCCAGGGAAAGGGTAAACCAAAGCTTGCTGCGCCCGACGATGTCGAAGCGGTAGTCAAGCAACCGCCGGGATCCCACCGCCGGATCGGGGGGGGATAACTCTTGCGCCGTCATGATTGAGCCGCCTCCATGCGAACGCCGTAAAACTCAGGTTTGCGCAGGGCAGGGATCCCCATTGCCGCCAGCAGCAGGGTGCGGGTGCAGGTGATGGCCGTGAAAAAGCTTACCAGAATGCCAATGGCCAAGGTGACGGCAAAGCCTTTCACCAGCCCCATCCCCAGCCAGAAAAGTACGCCACAGACCAAAAGGGTGGTGACGTTGCTGTCGAGGATGCTGCTGAAGGCGCGATTAAACCCTTCCGAGATGGACTTATAGATGGACTTGCCCGCCCGCAGCTCCTCCTTGATGCGCTCGAAGATCAGCACGTTGGCATCCACCGCCATGCCGATGCTGAGGATAAAGCCGGCGATCCCTGGCAGGGTCATGGTCACCCCCAGCAGTTGGAACAGAGCAAACGTACAGAGGGCGTAGATGAGAAGAGCGAGGTCGGCAATGAGCCCCGGCAGGCGGTAGTAGGCCACCATAAAGACAAAAACCAGCACCAGGCCGCCAATGCCGGCATAGAGGCTGCGGCGCACGCTCTCTTCCCCCAACGTGGCCCCGACGGTGCGGTTTTCAATGACGCGAATGGGAACCGGCAGCGCCCCCGCCTTGAGCTTCACCGCCAGATCGGTGGCGGTTTCCACTGTGAAATTGCCCGTGATCACCGCTGTTCCGCCGGTAATGCCGGTGCGGGCAAACTCCGGCCCCACGATGGGGGCGCTGATCAGCACGTCGTCGAGAAAAATGCCAAGCGGACGCCCTGTTCCGGCCAACTCTCGGGTGAGCTGAGTAAACTTTTCTGCCCCTTCTGGCTTGAACTCCAACAGCACTTCCCAGCTCTGGGATCCGCGACGAGGGGCTTGGGGATAGGCGTTGCGCAGCAGATCCCCTGTCAGGCCGACCCGTTCAAACAGGGCGTCGGGATCCTCCCCCGCCGTTATCTCCCCCTGCTCGTTGCGGGGCAGGGCGCTGACCGGCACCAATCCCTTGCGAAACTCCAACTGGGCCGTATCGCCCAAAAGAGCAACAGCCCGATCCGGATCCGCCACCCCCGGCAGTTGCACGAACAGGCGGTCTTGGCCGCTGATCTGCACCAGAGGCTCGGCCACCCCCAGGCCGTTGATCCGCTGCTGGATCACCGCCTCCACCCCCTGCATCACCTCAGAGGTGATCTCGGGTACCTCTTCCGTAGGCAAAGCCTGCAGGGTGAGCTGCGTCCCTCCTTTGAGGTCAAGGCCGAGGCGAACTTCGCGGCTAAAGCCCAGATAGACGAGGGCAGCCACCACTGCCAAGATAAAGATCAGCCCTCGCAGAAAAGCGAGGCGACTGAGCCACAAAGCTGGAGATCTGGCCATACTGCTGAAAAAGTGAGGAATACGGGCGCACTCGATCCGAGGCCCTCAGGATTTCGGCACTTTTTGATCCTATCGCACACGGGATCCCCGGCTGGAGAGGGATGTTCCCCAGCCCCTGAGCCGGGGAGGAGCTCATCATGTCTGTCCTGGCAGTTCAACCCATCTCTACAGGCCTTGACCGAGCTCTCGGCAGGCGCTTTTCCCCGAGGACGGGGCAGAGCTAAGATAGCGGCGAATGTTTCGTTACGCCTTGGCCCATGACCCTTGTCTCTGAGACCGAGCCCTCGCCCCAAGCCACGGTAACCCCTGACTCTGAGCGGGTGCCGGATCCGGAGTTTCCCTACGAGGTCGAGATGACCTTGATGGAGCACTTGGAGGAGCTGCGCAGCCGCCTGTTGGCCAGCGTGATCGCGGTGGCGATCTGCATCATTGCTTGCTTTCTGGTGGTGAACCGCATTGTCGCCCTGCTGGAGGTGCCGGCGCGGGGGGTGACCTTTTTGCAACTGGCGCCGGGGGAGTATTTCTTCGTCTCCATGAAGGTGGCGGCCTATTCGGGGTTGCTGTTGGCCACGCCCTTTTTGCTCTACCAAATTGCCCGCTTCGTCTTGCCGGGGCTGAGCGTGAAGGAGCGCAAGCTGCTGGGGCCGGTGGTGCTGGGATCGAGCCTTCTCTTTGTGGCTGGCTTGGTCTTTGCTTACTATCTCCTCATTCCGGCGGCACTTAACTTTTTCATTCGCTATGGCGAAGGGGTGGTGGATCAGGCCTGGTCCATCGACCGCTACTTTGAGTTTGTGCTGCTGCTGTTGTTCAGCACCGGCTTGGCCTTTCAGGTGCCGATTTTGCAGGCGCTGCTGGGGGGGTTGGGGCTGGTGAGTGCTGAGCAAATGCTCAAGGGCTGGCGTTACGTGGTTCTGGGCTCGGTGGTGGCAGGGGCCATTCTCACCCCTTCCACGGATCCCCTCACCCAGAGCCTCTTGGCCGGGGCGGTGACGTTTCTATACTTGTTTGGCATTCTGCTGGTGAAGATCCTTGGCAAATGACCTGAAGCTGCATGCGCTGATCCTGGCGGCTGGGTTTTCCACGCGGATGGGAGAACCGAAAGCCCTGGTGCCCTGGAAAGATGGGCAAACTCTGCTTTCTTACCAGATTTTTCAGTGGCGACAGGCAGGGTTTCAACCTTGGGTGGTGCTGGGATCCCAGCATCTGGCGGCGGCCCAAGTTCACTTGGCGGGGGCAGAGGTGCTGATCAATCCGGCTCCTGAGCTGGGCAAGACCCACTCTATTCGGGTGGGGGTGGAAGGGATCCCTGCCGATTTTCGCGTGTTGGCCATTTCGGGGGTGGATCAGCCCCGTCCGGCCTGGATCTACCACAGCTTGCTGGAGTACCATCTGCGCCATCGCGCTTGGGCGACGGTGCCGGTGCATCGAGGACGACGAGGACACCCCGCCCTGATCGACGGGCGCTTGCGGGAAGAGTTGCTGTGTCTCCGAGAGGAAACCCTGGGCCTGCGCCGGTTGTTGCAGGATCTGGGTAAACGGGTACAGGAGGTGGAGCTCTATACCCCCGAGATCTTCTTGGAGTGCAACACTCCTGCCGACGTGGAAGCTGCCGCTGGCGGTCGCGACAGCGTTGCCCAGTAGGATATTCTCTTTCTTGTTCGCATGAGAAAAGCCCTTTATCCTGCCAGCACCTACGATCCTGCTTGTCCGGTCGGCAGCTACTGGGACAGCACGATAGAGAATGCCAGTTGGCGGCATCCGGCTCCTTTGCTGGGGCAGGTGGGCGCCGAGGTGGTCATTGTGGGGGGCGGATTGACGGGCCTATCGACGGCTCTGCACCTGGCCCGCGACCACGGCATTTCCGCCTGCCTGTTGGAAGCGGGATCCCTGGGGTGGGGGGCCTCAGGGCGCAACGGCGGCTTTTGCGGGGTGGGGGCGAGCCATCTCACCCATGCCCAGATGGTGCGGCGGGTGGGCCTGGCGGAGACGGAGCGCTACTACCGGGATCAATGGCAGGCG
Source organism: Synechococcus sp. H55.10 (assembly GCF_047502715.1). Classification (NCBI taxonomy): domain Bacteria; kingdom Bacillati; phylum Cyanobacteriota; class Cyanophyceae; order Synechococcales; family Synechococcaceae; genus Synechococcus; species Synechococcus sp. H55.10. Next base: position 24,876 of record NZ_JANSJJ010000107.1, on the reverse strand, counting down.
GTGGAGACGGTGCAGGAGCTGGCCGCCGTCGAGGGCTTCTCGCTGGAAGTGCAGGGACAAGGCTGCTACGCGGTGGCCCATCGTCCACAGGCCTGGCCGGAATTGGAGGCCGAATACCAGATCTGTACTCAGGTGGCAGGCTACCCGGCCCAGCTCCTCAGCCCCAAAGAGCTGCGGGAACGGGGCTTTGACAGCCAAGAGAACTATGGTGCTCTCCACATCGGGGTGGGGTTTGGCCTCAACCCCCTTAAGCTCACCCAAGGGCTGGCCCAAGCGGCCCACAGGTGGGGAGCGCAACTGCACAGCGCCAGCCCGGTCATCGCCTGGGAAAAGGTGGGATCCCAGCACCTTTGCCACACGCCAGGGGGAACGGTGCGGGCCCGGCACCTGGTCATCGCCACCAACGGCTACACCCCAGAGACCTTGTACCCCCAACTGGCGGGATCCCTGTTGCCGGTGCTGTCCAACATCCTGGTCACCCGCCCTCTGACGCCTGCGGAGCAAAAAGCGCAGGGGTGGTGGGATCCGACCCCGGTTTACGACACGCGGCGGCTGCTGTTCTATTACCGTCTTCTGCCGGACGGGCGCCTGCTGTTTGGGGGGCGCGGCGGCACCCGCAATACTCCGGCAGAACGACAGCGCCTGCAGGCTTGGATGACTCGGCAGCTCTACCGCCTCTTTCCCACCTGGGAGGGGGTGGAGATCGAGTACGCTTGGAACGGCCTGGTCTGCCTTTCGCGGCAGCTTCACCCCCATATTGGCCCTTCGCCAACGGATCCCAGCTTGTGGTATGGCCTGGCCTACCATGGCAGCGGCGTGGCCACAGCAGTGTGGGCGGGCAAAATGCTGGCCCAGGAGATCGCCGGCAGCCGGCCCCCCATCAGCGCTCTGTTTCGCCAGCCGCCTCGCGTTTTCCCTTTGCCCTGGCTGCGGCTTCACTACCTGCGGCTGGGGTATCTCTGGTGGCAGTTGACGGATGGTTAGCTCCGCCAAGTGTGCGGGGGATCCCTCTGTTCGGTGGAGCAGTCCTGCCTTAGCCTAGTCGTAGTTTGGGCAGAAAAATATCGCTTGTCGTCGCTCCTGAGGTACCCAGTGCTGTTCCCGTCTTGCCGTCGGCCTGCTCCAGATCCCTCTTCTCTCGAAGCCCAATCGGCAGCCCGCTGTCGCCAACGGCTCTCGCCAGTAGGGCAGCGGCTGGGATTGGCACTGCTGCTTGGCTTGCCCACCATGTTTTGGCCTTGGCCCGGATTTGCCCAGATTGCCGGATCCCTGCTCAGCCCTTTGGTGGCCGCCTGGATCCGCTCCGAGGTGCAGCAGGTGGACAACCTGCAGGTGCAGATCGCCGGCTCTGACGCCCAGATTTTGAACGGCCAGATCCCCCAGGCCCAGGTGTCGGGAGACAACCTTATCTATCAGGGATTCCAGGTCAGCCACCTGCGGCTGCAGGGCCAGGATATTCGCCTCAACGTGGGCGAAGCCATCCAAGGACGCAGCCCGCTGCGGCTGTTGGCCCCTGTGCCGGTGCAGGTGAGCTTGCGCCTCACCGAAGACGATCTTAACCGCACCCTTCAGGCTCCCCTCATCCAGTCTCAACTGGCCCAGGCACAGGTGCAACTGCCCTTTGGAGGTCAAGCGGTGCCCTTCTTGATCCGCCAGCCCCAGGTCACCTTGGAGCAAAATCGGCTGCGCATCCAGGCCCAATTGGTGACTCCCGAGGGGGTGGAGGTGCCGGTTACGGTGCTAACCGGGCTACAGGCCCAGGGCCCCAACCAGTTGCGGCTGGTCAACCCTCTGTGGGTGAGCGAAGGCCAAGAGATCCCCATCCCCGGCCTGGCGGATTTCCCCATTCAGTTGGATCCGGGCGTGCGCATCGACCGCCTGGAGTTGCAGCCCGGCCAAATCCTCTACGAGGGCATGTTGGTCATCTACCCGGAAGCGGCGGCGGTGCCGCAGGGGTAGGGGCCGGCGTTCCCCGCTTTGGCCCGCCTTCAGACGGTGCGGGCGGGCTCTGCTGCGACCAAGGATGTGATCGGGATCAGACCTGGGGAGCGGGCCTTTGCGGCAAGATCCTGCTAGCGGTTAGCGGGAAAACCCTTTGCGGGCCTCACGTAGGAGTGGTGTATTGAGGTGAAGCCATGATCCAGGGATCCCGGAGGCAGCCATCCAACTGCACACTCAAGCCCTTAATCTGCTGGGCGCTGCCGCTGATCTTGTCGGTCGTTTTTTTGGGGAGCTGTGCCGGCGATCCAGTTTCTACGCTGCCTCTGGACGGCACGGCTGCCGGCACCCGCACGGCCACACCCCCAGGGCGAACTTTCTCCGATATTCCGCCCGGTCGGGATCCCCGTCTGAAGCACCTTTGGGCCAGCTTTGTCATCACGTCTGAGCAGTTGCAATCTGCCCGCGAGGCTCCCGTTGCGCTCCATCCGCAGGCTCTCCTTCCCTGCACCGACTGCGAGGGTATTCCATGGCAACCGGGATCCCCACCCCCCACCCCCTCCTCCCGCGCCTTGGGCACCTATCGGCCTGACCAGCTCACCTTCTCCTTCCGCGGTGAGCCCCACCACACGTCCACCCGCCACAGCGGCAGCTGGCACCTGGATACTACCACGCCTCTGATTCACCCCGGCGAGGGGGTGCGCCTGGCGATCCAACGGGCTTTCTGGGGAGAAGACGCGCTGGAGCCGCTGCCGCCTCCCCAGGACTTCCACCCTCAGCAGATCAGCCGCGGCTGGTTCCAGGAGCGCAGTTGGATCTTCCCCTTCCCGCTGCCGGCTGCCAACACCACTGCTGCCTTGCGGCTGGATTGGCTTCTAACCTCCCCGATTCCGCCCGATTCTGCTCCCTTTCAACGGGGCAGGCCGCTGCCGCCCCCCACGGGCCGGCTGTATCACGGGGTCGCCTGGTCGGGCATGCCAACTTGGGAGCAGCTCTTGTCCTATCGCCAGGCCATCGGCCAGCCCCCTGCCTGGGCAGCCGTAGAACACCTGTGGGATCCCCGCCAGGACTTTCCGCAGTCGTTGGCCAGTCGCCTGCGGGAGAGCGGCTCTGTTCCCTACCTGCGCCTGCGGCTGGATCCGGCTCAGCTTTCCGCCTTGGCCAGTGGGGAACAGGACGAGACTTTGCGCTCTTGGGCCCGCGCCATCCAGCGCTTTGCCACTCCCATCATCCTGGCCGTCGTTGTGGGAGACGGGGATCCCGAATTGCAACGACGGGCCTACCGACACCTGATGCAAACCCTGCGCTCCGAGGCCAACTTGCTCTGGGTTGTGGAGCTGGAGGGAGAAGATGCCGCAGCCGTGTCCGCCTGGGCTGGGTTCTCTGAGATGGATTGGCTGAGCCTACCGGGGGATCCCGCCACCTTTGAACCGATGTACCGCCGCCTTGTGGCTCTCACCCCGGAAGTGCCTGTGCTGCTCCGCGGGCCGGCCTTGGGCTCAGAAGCCGCTCAACCTCTGCTGGCAGGTCTAGAAGACCAACGCTGGCCCCAGGTAATTGGCTGGAGCTGGGCCCTGGGCGCGGATGGGATCCCGCCTGCAGCAGCCCAGGACTGGCAGCAGCATCTGCAACAGGGGGATGCCAAGATATGGCTGGGGGAAATGCAGGTGCAACCCCCGCCCAGCCCCCTTCCCTCGCCCAAGCCCTAAAAGAGGGCAACCTGTCTGGAAAAATTGCCCGGAAAAGTCGATAATAGGCCAGCCGTTTTACCTTTTCTTCCGCAATTGTGGCCTTGACCCCCTCATCACCCCCCTTGTCTCGCTTTGCCCAGGCCATCCAGGAGGGGGAGTTCCTGCTCACCGCCGAGATCACACCCCCCAAGGGATCCGACACCAGCACCCTGCTGTCTCTGGCCCAGCAGCTCAAAGGTCGGGTGCATGCCATCAACATCACCGACTCCAACCGCGCCATGGCCCGCATGAGCCCCCTGGCCGCCTCGCTGCTGTTGCATCAGGTGGGCGTTGAACCCATCCTGCAGTTGGCCTGTCGGGATCGCAACCGCGTGGCTCTGCAGGGGGATCTGTTGGGGGCCTCGGCGCTCGGCCTGCGCAACGTGTTGGCCCTCACCGGGGATCCCATCCACATCGGCGATTGCCCCGACGCCCGCGCCGTGTTCGACCTGGAATCGGTGCGCCTGCTGCGGCTTATCCAGCGGCTGAACAATGGCCTCGACTGCAACGGCAAGCCCCTCCCCGACGGCGGCACCTGTCTGTTTCCGGGAGCAGCGGTAGAACCCCAATCCGGCAGCTTTTCCGGCCTGGAGCGGCGCTTCCAGCGCAAGCTGGAAAACGGGGCCCAGTTTTTCCAAAGCCAGATGGTGACCGACTTCGAGCAACTGGAGCGCTTTATGGACAAGCTGGGTCGCCCCGCCGGCAAGCCCATCCTGGCCGGCATCTTCCTGCTCAAATCCGCCAAAAATGCCCAATTCATCAACTGCAACCTGCCGGGGGTGCAAATCCCGGACGCCATCATCCAACGGCTGGCCAACGCTCCCCATCCCCTAGAAGAAGGGATCCGCATCGCCGCCGAACAGGTGCGCCAGGCCCGTCAGATCTGCCACGGCGTGCACCTGATGGCCGTCAAAGCCGAACATCTCATCCCGCGTATCCTGGACGAGGCCGGGATCCCCCCTCTGGCTGGCTAGCTCAACACCTGCTCCAGCCCGTAGACCAATCCCTTGAGCTGCAGCACCTTGCGGATCCCCAGGATCACCCCCGGCATAAAAGCCACCCGATCCGTGGTGTCGTGCCTTAAGGTAAGGGTTTGCCCCATGCCGCCGAAGATCACCTCCTGGTGGGCGACTAGCCCCGGCAGGCGCACGCTGTGGATGGGAATGTTGGGGCCGGGGATCCCGCCCCGCGAGCCGGGGAGCAGCTCTTTTTCTTCCACTTCGGGCGGGTTGAAGGCTTTGCCCAGTTGACCCAGCCGTTGGGCCGTCTGCAGGGCCGTGCCGCTGGGGGCATCCGCTTTGCGGTTGTGGTGCAGCTCGACGATCTCAACATGGTCAAAATATTGCGCCGCCTGCAGTGCCATCTGCTGCAACAAAATCATGCCGATGGCAAAGTTGGGCGCGATCAAACAGCCCACCCCCGACTTATCCGCCAGATCCCGCAGCCGCTCCACCTGCTCCGGCGTCAGGCCCGTTGTCCCCACCACCGGGCGCACCCCAAAGGCAATGGCCGAGCGGACATGTTCAAACACCGCCTGCGGATGGGTGAAATCCACCATCACACCGCGGCTGCTCCGCTGCGACAACCTCAGCAACTGCCCCGCTAGGTCATCGGTAATCTCCACCCCCAGGGATCCCAGGCCCAGCACCTCGCCGATGTCCAAGCCCAGTTGCGAGCGGGCTACCGCCCCCGCCAGGGTCATGTCGGGCGTCTGGGCAACAGCTCTCACCACCTCCCGCCCCATCTTGCCCAGTGCCCCCACCACCAAGACCGGGATAGGGGATGGGTTGGCTTCTGGAGTTGCCAACCCCTGATCGACCGGATCAACCGCTGCCGTCACCCCTTGCCACCCTCATCCACGCTCTACAACTGCGAAGACCGGGATCCCCGGAGAGCCATCACAACTTCACCTCAATATCCACCCCCGCCGGCAGATCCAGCTTCATCAAAGCATCGATGGTTTTGGAAGAGGGGGAATAGATATCGATAATGCGGCGGTGGGTGCGGGTTTCAAAATGTTCCCGCGAATCCTTGTCGGTGTGCGGAGAACGCAACACACAGTAGATGCGGCGCCGGGTAGGCAGAGGGATGGGGCCCACGGGCACAGCATCGGTACGACGGGCCGTGTCCACGATTTTGTCGCAAGAAGTATCCAGCAGCCGATGATCGTAGGCTTTCAGGCGAATGCGGATTTTCTGTTGGGTCAGGGTAGGCATGGCCGGAGAAAGAGAACGATACAACAAAAAACCGACAGGGATCGAGTTGATCTGGGGCAACCAGCGCTCAATCCCTGCCGGGAAAAGACAACTTACTTCAGGATCTTGGAGACAACACCCGCCCCGACGGTACGACCACCCTCGCGAATGGCAAAGCGCATCCCCTGCTCGATGGCGATGGGCTGGATCAGCTCCACCGTCATCCTGACCCGGTCGCCGGGCATCACCATCTCCGGCTGCGAGCCATCGTCAGCCGTAAAGGAGGAGATGGTACCGGTTACATCGGTGGTGCGTACATAGAACTGGGGACGATAGCCGGCAAAGAACGGCGTGTGGCGACCTCCTTCCTCTTTCTTGAGGACATACACCTCAGACTCGAAGTTGGTGTGCGGGGTAATGCTCTTGGGCTTGGCCAGCACCATGCCGCGCTCCACCTCGTTCTTCTGAATGCCGCGCAGCAGCACACCGACGTTGTCGCCAGCGATCCCTTCATCAAGGGTCTTCTGGAACATCTCTAGACCAGTAACGGTGGTGGAGCGAGTTTCCCGCAGCCCCACCAGTTCCACCGTTTCGCCCACCTTGATGCGGCCCCGCTCGATCCGGCCTGTGGCCACCGTGCCCCGACCGGTGATCGAGAAAACGTCTTCTACGGCCATCAGGAAGGGCTTGTCCACATCCCGCTCCGGCGTGGGAATGTAAGAGTCTACCGCATCCATCAGCTCGTAGATCTTATCCACCCAGGGATCTTCGCCGCGCTGAGTTTTGGGGTTGGCCTGCATCCTTTCCAAAGCCTTGAGGGCGGATCCCCTGATGATGGGGATGTCATCGCCGGGGAAGTCGTATTTGGAGAGAAGCTCCCGCACTTCCAGCTCCACCAGCTCCAGCAGCTCTGGATCGTCCACCATGTCCACCTTGTTGAGGAAGACCACCAAGCTGGGCACCCCCACCTGACGGGCCAACAGGATGTGCTCCCGCGTTTGGGGCATGGGGCCATCAGCCGCAGACACCACCAAGATGGCTCCATCCATCTGGGCTGCACCCGTGATCATGTTTTTCACGTAGTCAGCGTGGCCGGGGCAATCCACGTGGGCGTAGTGACGCTTCTCCGTCTGGTACTCCACGTGGGCGGTGTTGATGGTGATACCGCGGGCTTTTTCTTCCGGCGCTGCGTCGATCTCGTCATACCGTTTGGCTGTGGCCTGACCCAAAGCAGCCAAGGTGGTGGTGATGGCAGCCGTCAAAGTGGTCTTGCCGTGGTCAACATGGCCGATGGTGCCAACGTTGACATGGGGTTTGGTACGTTCAAACTTAGCGCGTGCCATGAATCGTCACTTCCTTTTTGGTTTCAGTCAGCTACTCATTTCCTTTGTTTTTGGCAATGATGGCTTCGGCGATACTGCGAGGAACTTCCTCGTAGTGGCTGAACTCCATCGTGAAGGTGCCTCGACCCTGGGTTTTGGAGCGGATATCGGTGGCGTAGCCAAACATCTCTGCCAACGGAACTTTGGCATTGACCTTGGTGATGCCGCCTTCCGTATTCATCCCCTCCATCTGGCCGCGGCGGGCGTTGATGTCCCCGATGACGTCCCCCACAAAGGCTTCAGGAACTTCCACCTCGACCTTCATCATCGGCTCCAGAAGGACAGGGCTCGCTCTGCGAGCTGCCTCCTTCAGAGCCATCGAACCGGCGATCTTAAAGGCCATTTCGCTGGAGTCCACCTCATGGTAGGAGCCATCCACCAGGGTGGCGCGGATGTCGATCAGGGGATAGCCTGCCAGCACGCCGGATTCGCAGGCTTCCCGGATCCCTTGCTCAGCCGGCCCGACATATTCTTTGGGCACAACGCCACCCACGATTTTGGAGACAAACTCAAAGCCTGTACCCGGCTCTGCAGGCTCCAGGTCGATAACCACATGGCCATACTGACCCCGGCCACCACTCTGGCGAACAAACTTGCCTTCGACCCGGCTGACCGGCTTGCGAATGGTTTCGCGGTAGGCCACCTGCGGGTTGCCGACATTGGCCTCTACGTTGAACTCCCGCAGCATCCGATCCACCAGGATCTCCAGGTGCAGCTCGCCCATGCCGGAGATGATGGTTTGATTGGTCTCGGGATCCACCGAGACGCGGAAGGTGGGATCCTCTTTGGCCAAGGCCTGGAGGGCCTTGGAGAGCTTATCGATGTCGGCCTTGGTTTTGGGTTCTACAGCCACTGAGATCACTGGCTCTGGGATAAACAGAGACTCCAAGATCACGGGAGCATTTTCGTCGCAGAGGGTGTCTCCGGTGGTGGTGTCCTTCAGGCCCACCACAGCCCCCAGATCGCCTGCCCGCAGCTCATCCACGTCCAAACGTTCATCTGCTTTCAACACCACCAGGCGGGAGATGCGCTCTTTTTTGTTTTTGGTGGAGTTGAGCACATAGGTGCCTTTGGTCAACACTCCCGAATAGACGCGAATGAAGGTCAGATCCCCGTACTTATCGCTCATCAACTTGAAGGCCAGCGCCGAGAAAGGCTCATCGTCGCTGGCCTTGCGCGCCACCTCCGAGCCATCCGGCAGCACCCCCTTGATGGCGGGAATGTCGATGGGAGAAGGGAGGTAATCCACCACCGCGTCCAGCAGCATCTGCACACCCTTGTTCTTGAAGGCAGAGCCGCACAGCATCGGCACAATTTGGCCGCTGATGGTGCCCTTGCGCAGACCAGCCATCAGGTCGGCTTCGCTCAGGTCTTCCTCGGCAAAGTATTTCTCCATCAGGGCTTCGTCGGTCTCGGCCACCGCCTCCACCAGCTTGGCCCGGTATTCCGCCACGAGATCTTTCATCTCCTCCGGAATGGGGGCGGGACGAATGTCCTTGCCGATCTCATCCATGTAGATACGGGCCTGCATCCGCACCAAGTCAACAATGCCACAAAACCCGTCTTCAGCTCCAATGGGCAGTTGGATGGGCACAGCGTTGGCCTTGAGGCGCTCCCGGATCTGGTTGTAAACCTTGAGGAAATTGGCCCCCATGCGATCCATTTTGTTGACAAAGGCAATGCGGGGCACGTTGTAACGATTGGCTTGCCGCCAGACGGTCTCAGACTGAGGTTGCACGCCGCCCACCGAGTCAAAGACGGCGATTACCCCATCCAGCACCCGCATGGAGCGCTCAACCTCGATGGTGAAATCCACGTGCCCAGGCGTGTCGATGATGTTGATGGTGTACTCCGGTGCGCCGAGGAGGGGCTGGGAAGGATTTTCGGGATCCCGCTTGGTCCAACGGGTGGTGATGGCCGCAGCCGTGATGGTGATGCCCCGCTCCCGCTCCTGAGCCATCCAATCGGTTACCGCAGTTCCGTCGTGCACTTCGCCAATTTTGTGCACCAGACCGGAATAGAAAAGGATCCGCTCTGTGGTCGTGGTCTTGCCGGCATCGATATGAGCCGCGATGCCAATGTTTCGGACTCGTTCCAGGGGAACTGTGCGTGCCACGTCAACCTCCCAATCCTCGTCGCCCTGCGATTTGGGCAACCTAAAAAATCCTTTACAATTCTAATCTTTTTTGCCGATTTTGCTCCACTTGCCCGAACTCTGGGTGGACAGAGCAGGGATCCCAGGGACTACCCACCGCCCTGCCAAACGGATTCAGTAGCGGTAGTGGGCAAAGGCCTTGTTGGCCTCGGCCATGCGATGCACTTCCTCCCGCCGCCGAATGGTGCTGCCGGTTTCGTTGGCCGCATCCATGATCTCATTGGCCAGCTTGGCGGCCATGGTGCGGCCGGGACGGGCGCGGGAAAAGGTGACCAACCAGCGCAGCGCCAGGGAAGTTCCTCGTTCTCCCCTCACCTCCACCGGGACTTGATAGGTAGCCCCGCCCACCCGACGCGCCTTGACCTCCACCAGGGGGGTGGCGTTGCGGACAGCATTTTCCAACAGAGGCAGTGGCTCTTGACCGGTGCGCTCCCGCACAATGTCCAGAGCCTCGTAAAGGATCCTGGCAGCCAGGGAGGCCTTGCCCCTCTGCATCAATTTGCGGATCAGCATGGTGACCAAGCGGCTCCCGTATTTGGGATCCGGTGGCACATCACGGCGAGGCGCACGGTTGCGGCGAGACATAAGAGGTGGGTTACCTGTTGCAGAAAGGGTTGGGAAAGGAGGACAAGCGAGATGCCAAAGGCTATTTTTTCTTGCCGGCGGCGGCTGGGGCTTGGCCGGGCTTGGGCCGTTTGGCCCCGTATTTGGAGCGGCCTTGCTTACGGTCTTTTACCCCTGCAGCATCGAGTGTGCCGCGGATAATGTGATAGCGCACGCCGGGCAGGTCTTTGACTCGTCCTCCGCGAATCATGACCACCGAGTGCTCTTGCAGGTTGTGGCCGATGCCGGGAATGTAAGCTGTGACCTCAAAGCCAGAAGTGAGGCGAACGCGAGCTACTTTTCGCAGCGCCGAGTTGGGCTTTTTGGGTGTTGTCGTGTACACTCGGGTGCAAACCCCCCGCCGCTGTGGACAACCCTTCAGGGCAGGGGACTTGGTTTTGCGGACGGCGACGCTGCGCTCCTCGCGGATCAGTTGCTGGATGGTGGGCATGGGCTGGCAAAGAAGGCTACAACTCAAGTTATCCGGCAGTATTGAATCCTAGCAAGGCGGGATCCCAGCGTCAACTTAGGGATCTGCTGCCGGGGCTGTGACTTGAGTCTTTTGACTAGACTGGAGCCATCGGCAGGAGGTGGGGAGAGGGGCAACAGGCGATGGGCTGGCTGGATTGGTGGATTGCGCTTCCCTGTCCGCTCTGCCAGCGCCCGGCCAAGGCTGTGTTTTGTCGAGACTGTCAGCAGCGATTGCAGGCGGAGCGGCTCGACTCTTGGCCAGTTACCACTTCGCCTTGGCCGCTTTATGCTTGGGGGATCCACCGGGGAGCGCTGCGCAGGGCTCTCTATTGCCTGAAATATGAAGGACAGCGGCGCATAGGCGCGGTTTTGGGGGAATGGCTGGGATCCCGTTGGCTCGAAAGCCGGCAACCTTCTTCAGGCTCTCGTAGGGCCTACGGCTCGGACTATACGGTCGTCCCCATCCCTCTGCATGCGGAGCGCCTGCGGCAACGGGGCTACAATCAGGCGGCCCTGATCAGCCAAGCCTTTTGTGAGCGGACGGGTCTAAGACATTTACCTGAAGCTTTGGTGCGGGTGCGGGCCACGGCGGCCCAATATGAGCTCAACCCGCTGCAACGCCAGCAAAATCTGGCAGGCGCCTTTGCCCTCCAGTACGCTCCCGCCACGCCAGTTCTGTTGGTGGATGACATCTACACCACCGGCTCCACCGTTCAAGCGGCGCAGCAGGTCTTGGTTGCCGCTGGGATCCCGGTGGCCGGGGTGATTGTTGTGGCCAAAGCGCAGCCGGCTGCCCACCACCCCACCCTGCCCCAGGAGCTCCGACGGCGTGGCCAGGCCTGACTATTGGGCCTGTTGCGCGGCTGCCTGTCGGGGATCCACGTTGAGGAACACGGTGGCATCCCCCTCGACGCGAATGATGCGCAGAGGTGGCAGTGAGTCCGCCGGGTTTTGGATGCGCTCCTGCAGCTTTTCGTAAAACAGCAGATCCGCCAGTTCCGCGTTTTCCGCTGCCGCCTGTCCCTTTAGCTCGATGGCCCGCTGGTTGGCTGCCGCTAGGATCAACAGCCGCTCGGTTTCTTTTTGTTGAATTTGCGCCCGCACTGCTGCTGTTTGTGCCGTGATCGAGGCCACCTGTTTGCGTTCAATGGAATCTCGCAGGGCTTGTGGAAAATCGGGGTTGCCCAGAAAGAGGCCCTCTACCTGGATCAGGGGCAGGGCTTGGCCATCGCGGTTGACGGTGGGCATCTCTTGGCGGATCAAGTCCAGGGCCCGCTGCTCGATGGCTGTGCGCTGGCTTTTGCGGTAAAAATCTTCGGAATCGAAAGAAGCAGAGATATCGCGGATCTTGGAGCGCACTACCGGCACCACCACTGTCACAAGATAGTTCTCGCCGATGGTGGCGTGCAGCTCGTCCAAAGTGGCAAGGTTGGGCCTGAGGGCAATGGCCACATCGACGGCAAAAGCCTGCCCGTCAGCAGTGTTTACCGTGATGGCATTGCTGATGGCATTGGCCGAGTTGGGGTTGTTGGTAAACTCCCAAACGCGGGTGAGCACGCTGTAGGTGATTGGCGTCTCGATCGCCGGGATCCGGAACATCACTCCCGGCAATTCTACCCGCCCCTTTTGCAACCCCGAAAAGGTATTAAACACCACAGTGGCATGGCCGGGCAAAGTGACATACAGGCAGGCGCGGAGCATCCCCAAAGCTGCCAAGAGGGCAATCCCGCCCAAAGTTAGCCAACCAACTTTACTCTGGTGTGCTTCTTCTGTTGAATACATAGTGGCTGATCCCGTTTTGAGGTCTGAGGGAAGAGCTGGAGCAGATGGGGCCAGGCCCGAAAACTGTTCGCGTCAGCGGGACGGAGTCCTTTTTCTATTAGGTTTTCTATTTGGTTATCAAAGTTTCCAGCCGGGATCCCAGGACGGAGGCTTTCACCACCTCTAGGTACTTGGGATTCTGGGTGAGGGCCTGGGCCTTGGCTCGCAATTGGCCGGCTTCTGCCTCGGCTTGAGCAATGATGCTGCGAGCATCTTGGCGCGCCTGCTCGATCTCAAATTGTTTTTGCGCCAGTTGGTTTTCGGCGATAGTTTTTGCTTCAATAGCGGCTACAAAATCGGGATCGAAATCCACATCCCGCAGCAGAAAGTCCAAAACCTCGACGCCGTATTCCTTCAGCAAAAGGGCCACTCGTTCGCGAATTTGTCCTTGAAGCAGCGGGCGTTCGGTGGAATAGAGAGCTTGGGCGGAAAAGCCGCTGGTCTCATTCAAGATGACCGACCGGACGATGGGGGCAATGCGATCCAAGTAGTTCTCCCCCAGTTGGGTGTAGACCTTGGGGGCATCGAGAATACGAAATTGCAGCGTCGCCTCAGCCGCAATCTGCTGCCCATCCTGAGAGAGGGCCACCAGCCGCGGCGCATAGGCGGTCGGGTCGTTGTCCTTCCAGGTCAGAGCCTGCGTTTTTACGTCGAAGGTAACGGTGCGCGAGACAAAAGGCGGCACCCAATGCAGCCCTGGCTGCAAAGCAGTCGGACTCACTCCCCCACCCCAGGTAAACAGCACCATATTCTCGCCGTTGCCCACCAAGCGCAGCGGCCTGCCCGCCGCCACCAGGATCAACGCCACTCCCACAAGAGTAGCTTTGGGCAACCAGCGACCCACCCGGCTTTCCCAACCTTCTGCTCGCATCTCTCCATCTCCTGCCAATGCAGCCATTCTCGCGGCTGTGAGAAGGTCGAGCTGAGAAACGGCTGCTATCTTTTAAGCTTTCTGCAGGGATCCCCGTCCTCTTTCTCAGACCCCCAGACGATGTTACTCGGTATCAAAAAGTTTACAAAAGATCACTTCACAATTCGCAAAGACCCAGGATAAGCCGGCAAAAAGGGAAGAAGATTAAAACATAATAAAGATTTGGGTTGCCGTTCATGCTGCCTACTATCGATTACGAGCGGCGAGATATCCAGGTGCCACCCTCCTGCATTGCCGTTGCGGCTCGGGCCTTGATCCGGCAGGGGGTATCCGTCTGCTGGCGGGAAGAAAGTCTATCTGCCCTGATTCGTCTGGGATCCAAAGGAGCCGGCGATCGAGCTGCCATTTTGCTGGTGGAAATGAGCCTCATGGGCCAGCCGGAGGAGCTGAAAAACTGGCTGGAGATGTGCTGGCAACTGCCCGCCTATCGCCGCGAGCCGTTGCGGGTGGGGGGATAGGGGATCCCTGGGGAGGCGCGCTAGCCTCGTTCGGACTCGTCGAAGAGAAACTGCCCGCCGTAGCCGGTGACGATGCGGGTTCCATCTTTGAGGATATGGATTTCCACTTGGTTGCTGGCCCAATTCAGTTGGTTTTCCAAGGCAGGGTTAAAGACATGTACCCGCTGGTTGCGGGAAGAGACCAGCGAGTGGGGGGAGCGAATGGCCTGGGATTGCAGATAGGGCCCGTCCACCAAAATATCCAGCTCCTGCAACAGCTCTTGGGCGCCGGGGGGAGCCTGGGGGGATCGCAACTCTTCCAGCGTGAATCCACTGAAGGCCATCGCCGTTAGCCCTTTCGCCTTCAGGAGCCGCGCCAAGCTGGCCAGGGCAGGAGCCTGCCAGAAGGGCTCTCCTCCCGAGAAGGTCACTCCCTCGTTTCTGGGGTTGCTGAGGATTTGCTCGGCCAAGTCAGCAACCTTGACCAGTTGGTTGACCTCAAACGGCCAAGAAGCGGGGTTGAAGCAGCCTGGGCACTCCCGCAGGCAGCCCTGCACCCAAACCACCGCGCGCCGGCCCGGCCCATTCACTTCCGATTCGTCCACATATCCCATCAGGTTGAGATAACCGGGAGGGATCCGGGCCTGAAAGTCCAGTGCGATCTTTGCCTTGGACATGGGTCACCTGCTGCAAAACGGCTTTGAGACTACTCTTAGCCTAGTGGGAAGCCGAACGCGAAAGCTGCAATCTTATAGTCATTTCAAATTTGGAGATGTCTCCACAGTGCTCCGCGCCGCTGACACCCTCACCCCCGGCCCCTCTCCCTGAGGGAGAGGGGAGTTAGAGCGGCGCGTTCGCGACAGCGTTGCGAAGCAATAACAACGTAGAGAAAAGTTTCATGGCTATTTGAATGACCATACGTCCCGCTATCGGAATCGGCGCCATTTAGCTATTTGTTGTACTTGCTGGCGTCTCATTGTTACTTGAATGTTATCTGAATTGACTACAAGAAAGCGGCAGAGAAGGGATCCCTGCCGCCCGATTTCCTGGGGAGTTGGCAACAGAATCAGTATTGATTAAGTACCGATAATGCCACCGTCATTTTTGGTAATCACCACCACCGCCGAGCGGGGGTAGATGTTGTTGTCATAATTGGGCCAGCGAGAAATGATCTTGCCGGCGGCAAAGTCTTCCTCGCTGGTGCTGGCACCAGGGTGCTGCACGTTGATGAACAGAGTGCGCTGGTCGGGAGTGGTGACCACGCCGGTGATCTCCTGTCCGATCGGCCCGGTCAAGAAGCGGCGAATTTCGCCGGTATCCGGATCGGCAGCCAGCATCTGGTTGTTGCCGAACTGGGCAAAATCTCCCTTGTTGAGGTTGCTCTCGCTACAATCCGTTTGGATCCAGAGGCGACGGCTGGCATCGAACCACAACCCATCGGGAGAGTTGAAGATGTTGTCCGAGCTGAGAGCTTGGCCGGATAAGGTGCGGCTATCTCCTGGCGGGCCGGCCAGGACGAAGATGTCCCACTCAAAGCGGGTAGCTTGGGGCTGGCCATTGGCTTCCTTCCAGCGGATGATGTGGCCCCACTGGTTTTTGGGACGAGGGTTGGCGGCGTTCACCTGGTCTTGTTCCCGCTTGCTGTTGTTGGTTAGGGTGAAGTAGACCATGCGGGTCTTGGGATCCACTGCTCCCCACTCGGGCCGATCCATCTTGGTGGCGCCGACGAAGTCTGCCGCGGTGCGGGTGTTTACCAATACATCCGCCTGGCTGGTGAAACCATTCTCGGGGGTGAAGCCGTTTTGCCCAAACACCAGCGGGATCCACTCCCCTGTGCCGTCTTCGTTGAACTTGGCCACGTACAGGGTGCCGTTGTCCAGCAGGTGGCCGCCTGCCGTCTCCTTGCGGTAGGGCTCGGCAGAGACGTACTTGTAGATGTACTCAAAGCGGGCATCGTCCCCCATGTAGAGCACAATCGGCTGCCCTTCCACCGGCGGCTGGAACACCACGCCCTCATGGGCAAAGCGGCCCAGAGCTGTGCGCTTCTGGGGCTTGCTGCTGGGATCAAAGGGATCGATCTCCACCACCCAGCCAAAGGTGTTGGGCTCGTTGCGGTAGTCCTGGGTGGCATCTGCAGCGGTGGGGGTGGCGTTGAAGCGGATGAACTCGTCGGCGTTGTTGCTGGCCAGCTCCCAGCCGTAGCGGGAGGTCTCGGTGCTCACGCCGTAGCGCTTGTGCTCGCGGGGCAGGTTGGGCTTTTGATCCGGCCCTTTGCTGGTGTTGGTGAAGTAGCCGGCCCAGTTCTCCTCGCAGGTGAGGTAGGTGTTCCAGGGAGTAACCCCGTGGGCGCAGTTGTTTAAGGTGCCCCGTGTCATCGTGCCATCGGGGCTGAACTTGGTCTTGACGAAGTCGGATCCCCGCACCGGGCCCTGGATCTCCATGAGGGTGAGGCCGGTGATGCGGCGGTTGAGGCGATCCCGCACCACAGTCCAGTTACCGTCCGCCTCCCGCTTGATGTGGACAATGCTCACCCCGTGGGCGTTTAGCTCTTTCAGCACTTGATCGGGATCGCGGCTGCCGTCGGGGTTGACTGGGTAGCTCTCGTCGTTAAGCTTTTGACCCTTGGCGGCAGCATGCATAAAGCGCGGCTCCACATACTCGTGGTTGAACACCAACAAGCCCTCGGTGGAACTGCCCTGCCAGGGATCCTTGCCCTCAATGGGGAAGAAGTGCATGCCGTCGTGGTGGCTGCCCACCTGCATCCCCTGCTCGGCGCCGGTGTTCTCCAGCTTGAACTCAGGGTAGGTGCCGGTGATAGGGGTACCCCAGGCCAGCAGCGGTCGAGCCGTGTAGCCTTCCGGTACCACCACTTTGTCCTCTGCGCTCACGGGGATCGCCTTGAAACCCAGCAAGGCACTACCGCTGGCCGCTTTGGCCGATTTACTAGCGTTGTTTAGCGCCGGTAGGCCAAAAAAGGTGGCCACTGCCGCGGCAACTCCCCCCTGCAACACTTGGCGCCGCTGCAGGCGAGTTTCCAGGATGCTGCTAAAGGTGGGGTTGGGCGAATGATTGCACAGAGGTTCGTCCCCATGGCGAAGCCTAGAATCCTGTGGATTATTCATGTTGAGTTCTCCCCTTCTCTTGTCTTGTCGATCTTTTATTCCCTGCGTTCTTCACGCATTGGGACAGGCCCCCCAAAGCTAGTACCTAGAAGTTAAGAAGAGACCAAGACCAAGTTAAGCCTCGCCAATATGAAGAATTTCTTTAGGTTGAGGCAATAGTTTTTAACAATTTGTTGGGCCGTTTCGACTTGTTTAGAGTGGCCAGCTAAGCCTAAAGTTCTTGTCGTATCCTAGAGAACAAATACACCCCATCGCGATGGTAGAGAAGCTGAAACGAGGTTTCTTTTTGTAAGGCGGCAAGCAGGGTCTGGGAGAACTCTGGGCTGCTGCGCCACCCCGGATGGCGGCTGTTAAGCAAAACGTAGTCAAAGGGATCCCATTGTTCGGGGGGAGATCCCTTGAAGTGGCTCTCATCAGTAAAGTAGATAACTTGCCGGTGGGTGAGGTGGGGGCTAATCTCATGGGTAGTGAGGACGCCCCCTTGGGTGGTGATGTGGGCAAGGGCCTCGCGAGTGGCCTGCCAAGTGTCAAGAGACTGAAGATAGATGGAGCCGAAAAAGGGGTATTTTGCCAGAGCTAAAAAAGCCAGCAAAGACCAGGCTAGCGCTGCTTTTCTGCTTTTGACGGAGCAAAACCAAAAGGGGAATGCTTTCGCGTTTTCGATAACAGCTAGAAAGAGAAAAGGAACAACAGGTAATGCATACTGATGCACCAGATCCCGATAGGCGGGATTGCTAGAAAGTATATTCAGCCCCAGGGTTGGCAGGGCAGGGATCCAGGGATCCCAGTGGCGCCAGGAGAGGCCCCAAGCCACAGGAATGATTAACAAAAATCCATAGAATAGGGTGTCGAGAGAGAAGACTTTGCCCAGGACTAATGTTGGCTTGAGGACCAAGTTTTGGATAATTTCAGGAACGGAACTGCCCAAATAGCTATAGTGAGAAACGGCTGCCGGCTCGCTGCCACTGAAGTGAGGAATAATCCAAAAAGCGGCCATGCCAAACCAAGCCGACCCTGTCGCTATGGCAAGCCAGCCGGCCACTTGGCAGCGCCTTTCAACTCGTCTGCTTTCAAAGAGCAACAGCCAAGCTCCCAGGGCAACGACATTGAGAGACAACACCGCCTTGCAGCCGAGGATACCGCCTAGGCACAGCAAAAACCCCCACAACTTGCCAGAGCGAATACAGAGTATAGCTGCCAAAAAAAGGGGAACGGCCAACACTTCTGGATGAAAATCAAAAAGGTTGGCGTTGAAGATGGCCGGGTAGAGAAGATAGGCGGCGGCAATTGTTCTCGCCCTGCCAGAATCAATCTCGACCTGGAGCGCCAGATGGTAAACGGCCAGCGCTCCCAGCGTTAGTGCCAGAGCTTGAATGCCGAACAGCCAATATACAGAGGGAACAATGCGATACAAAAGACTGAGAGGATACAAGATAAAAGCTGCGTGATCCCCAAGAATGTGGATCCCGCGAATAGTAGAAAAAGGAAACTCGCCACGGCTGATTAAATAAACAGCTTGGTCGAAAATACCGAGATCATATCCTCCTGACTGAAACAAGTGATGCCGCGCAACACTGCAGCTCAAGAGAATGAAGAAATTACAAAGCGCCATTGCCGTCAGGCACAAAGGTAGAGGACGATCTTTCATAAGAACCAGGGCTCTTGGATCCTGTAGATCTCGGCAAGGCAACTTTACCGTCTTTCTCAGCCTTGCGTCACATCCCAGCGAGTCTGGATTGGGCAGATGAACCGTCTCAAGCCCGGGCCTCTCTCTTTCTTCAGGAGTATGAGAAAGCTTATTGGGGACAACGGTACAGATGAGCTAGGACTGGTTACGACAAGAGGGTGTAATTTGGCCCAAGATGGTAGCACGTCTTGCTCCAGTTGCTTCCGGCAAACTGTTGGTCTCACCCTGCCAGGTTTTATAAGCTAATACCGCAAAAGCAAAGGCTTCTTTGGCTGCAGAAGGGATCCCCACTTGGTCGGAGGTAAGCAGGGTTGTGGCCGGCAGTTGTTCCTGCAACAGTTGCATGAGGACAGGGTTTTGGGTGCCGCCACCGCTGACGATAACTTGCTCTGGGATCGCGGGCAAGAAGTCTCTGTAAGCTTGGGCAATGGAGCGAGCGGTAAACCCCGTTAGCGTGGCAATGCAGTCGTGGGCGGAGGCAAATTGGGGCCAAATTCGTTCCAAGTAAAGGGATCCAAAGTACTCTCGGCCAGTGGTTTTGGGCGGTGCTTTATGAAAGTAGGGATCCCGCATCCATTCTGTAATTTTTTCCCAGTGGATCTGGCCTTGGGTAGCCCATTTTCCGTCGCGATCAAAAGCTTATTGTCCTTGGCTGGCCCGCATCACCGCCAAATCGATCAACACGTTGCCGGGGCCGGTGTCGAAAGCCAAAGGGGATCCGCCGCTGCTGAGGCTAGGGAGATAGGTAAGGTTGGCTATGCCGCCGATGTTTTGGGCCGCCCGATGGAAGTGGGGATGACTCAGCAACAGCCAATCCACAAAAGCCACCAAAGGTGCGCCCTGGCCCCCTGCTGCCATGTCCCGCGCCCGAAAGTTGCTCACCACAGGGATCCCGGTCAGCTCGGCAATCACCGCCGCTTCACCGATTTGTAAGGTCGAGGCTTCTGGCCCATCGGGGCTGTGCCAAAGGGTTTGGCCGTGGCTGCCGATGAGATCGACCTGTGGGGGGGTGAGGTGGGCCGCTTGGATCCCTTGCAGGGCCGCTTCCGCAAAAGCGCGACCCAAACGAAAGTTTAAAGCGCAGATATGGTCTACCGTGCCGGTTTTGGGATCCGCAGCCCGCAAAATCTCTGCCCGCAGCAGCGGGCAATAGGGGATTGTTTGGAAATGCAACAGCTCCCACCGGAGAGGATCGTTGCCCTCGATGTGGACGATGGCTACATCGATCCCGTCCACAGAAGTGCCCGACATTAAGCCAATGACAATCACCTATCCTGTCGAGGGCTCGGCGCAGAGGCTTGAGAAGGTCTAAAGTTTTGCCCCCTTTTGGCCTTCCCTCTCTAGGATACAGGCAGGGTATCCAGAGCCGCTGCGTGGGGAATTCTGCATGAGTGACGCCATCCGCTATGACCTGCTTTTGGTGGGAGGAAGCTCCTCCAACCTGATCCTGGCCCATCGCCTTTTGGATCTGGCCCAGCTCTCGGGGCTCAAAATCTCCATCGCCATCTTGGAAAAAGCCCGGCAATTTGGCGGGCACATTGTCAGTGGTGCCATCTGCAATCCCCAGGCCGTCGCCAGGCTCTTCCCGGATTTTGAGAGCCAAGGATTTCCCCACGAGGGGCGGGTGGAAGTCAGCCACCTGAGTGTACTGGGATCCCAAGAGCGCTGGGATCTGCCGGAAGCAGCGATCCCAAAGGGGTTGCGCAAGCAGGGGCAGTTCATCCTCACCCTTAGCCATGTCATCCGCTGGCTGGCCGAAACCCTGCAGGAAAAGGCCAAAGGGATCCCCAACGTTACCCTGGATCTGTTCCCCGGCTTTGCTGCCCACGAGATCCTCTATGAGGGGGAGCGAGTCATTGGGGTGCGGGTGAGCGACTCCGGCCAAGTTTACGAAGATTGCGTCTTTGCCGACCTCACTTGTTTTGGCGACAAGGGATTTATCTCCAAAGACCTGGTCGAGAAGTTTCACCTGCGCCCTCGGCCGCAACTGTGGTCGGTGGGGGTCAAAGAGCTGTGGCAGATCCCTCGCTCGCTGCAGGGGCAGGTGTGGCACACCTTGGGCTACCCGGTTTTGGATGGCAGCTTCAGCGGCGGCTTTGTCTACGGCCTCAAAGATAACCGCCTGGCCCTGGGCCTGATCATCGGCCTCGACAGCAAAAATCCCAACCTCAACCCGCAGCAGCGCCTGCAGGAGTTCAAAGCCCATCCCTGGATCCAATCCCTGATTGCCGGTGGCAAGTTGCTCAAGTACGGGGCTGCCGTCATTCCTGAGGGAGGCTACTACAGCCTGCCCACCCGCTTTGGCGTCGAAGGGGCTTTGCTCTTGGGGGATGCCCTGGGGGTGCTGGATGTGGGCAGCCTGGCTGGGGTGGATAATGCGATGGAGACCGGCTACCTGGCGGCGGGCCTCATTCACGACGGCTTTTTAAAAGGGGATCTGCGCATCCAAGAGGCCTACCAAAAAGCCGTGATGGAGAGCTCGGTGGGGCAAGATCTCTACCGCAGCCGCTATTTTCGGGAAGCCTTTTTGGAAAACTCCCGCCTGCTGGAAGCGTACCTGCCCCAGCTCTGCCGCAGCGTCGATGCCGGCCACCCCTGGCTGGGATCCCTGCGCTGGGGCCTGCAGGATCCCGTGCGTCGCGGCGGGGAACTCCTGCGCGCTTACACCCTGCTCAGCGGACGGGTCAGCGCCGGCGAGCCGCCCCCACGGGGGTATGTTGCCCCCCATGCCGCCATCCAAGCGGACTTTGTGGCCCCCACAGGTCTGGATCCTGAAGCATTGACCACGCGAGCGGGCTATTTCTCGCGGTCGGATGCCGTCTTTTTTGCCGATCCCCGCTACCCGGAAGGCAACCGCCACATCCTTGAGTTCAGCGCTGACACCTGCCGCCAGTGCATTGCCACCTACGCCAAGCTAAACCGCCCTACCCCCTGCGTGGCCGACTGCACCGCAGAAGTCCACCACATCCGCGAACACAATGGGATCCGCTCCCACGCCATGTCTCTGGAAAACTGCATCCAGTGCCGCACCTGCGAGATCGTCTGCCCCCACCTCAACCTACGGGTTAACCCCAGCTACGAGGGATCCGGCCCCGACTTTTATGGGCTCTAGGAAAACGGGGGCAGGGAGTACAGACTCAGCTTTGCTGGCATAGTTAAAGCTAGAGTTGCAGGGAGTGCAGCCGTTGAATTCCGCCCCGCTGATCCCACCCGCCCCCAGCCCTGAGTTGAGCCGCGAGCAATTTTGTGAGCTCTTGCGTGGCCAGCTCAGCTTGGCCCTAAGGGAAAACACCTTGGAACAAGCCAAATCTCTCCTGCTGCCCGTACAAGCGGTGGACATTGCCGAGGTAATCGGGGAGTTGCCGGAGGCGCAGCAGGCTCTGGCCTTTCGCTTGCTGCCCAAGGATCTGGCCATCCGCGTTTACGAACACCTGGACATAGATCTGCAACAGGCGCTGCTGCGCGAGTTCAGGAGCCACGAGATCCAGGACATCTTGGACAAGATGTCGCCGGACGACCGGGCCCGCCTCTTCGACGAGCTGCCGGCCAAGGTGGTTGCCGAACTGCTGCCCCAGCTCAGCCCCCAGGAACGGGAAGCCACGGCCCTGCTGCTGGGCTATGCCCCCAACACCGCGGGGCGGATCATGACCCCGGAGTACATTTCCCTGCGAGAGAACCTGACGGCAGCCGAGGCACTGGAGCGGGTGCGCCTCTTGGCCCGCGAAACCGAGACCATCTACTACCTCTACGTCACCGACCAGGAGCGACACCTGACGGGAACCCTATCCTTGCGGGAGTTGGTGATGGCCGATCCGGCCCAGCGGCTGGAGGAGGTGATGAGCCGGGAGGTGGTGTTTGTCAGCACCCACACCGACCAGGAAGAGGTGGCGCAGGTCATCCAGCGGTACGACCTGTTGGCGGTGCCGGTGGTGGATGCCGAGCGGCGACTGGTGGGGATCGTTACGGTAGATGATGTACTGGACATCGTGGAGCAAGAGGCCACCGAAGACATCTACTCCTTGGGGGGGTTGCAGTCTGGAGAAGATGACTATTTCGACCTCAGTTTTTGGCAGGCAGCCCGCAAGCGGGTGGTGTGGCTGCTGATTTTGCTGCTTACCAACACCTTTACCAGCACGATTATTGCCGGCCAGGAAGAAGTCTTAAGCCAGGTGATCGCCCTGGCGGCTTTTATCCCACTGTTGGTGGATAGCGGCGGCAACGTCGGCTCCCAGTCTTCGACGGTGGTGATTCGCGGCCTGAGCACGGCAGCGGTGCGCCTCAAGGACGGGTTGGGGGTACTGGCCCGGGAAGCAGTGGTGGGAGCCATGCTGGGGATCATGCTCAGCTTGATCACCATCGGCTGGGCCTATGCCCTGCAGCGGGATCTCCTGGTGGCGGTCATCGTTGGGCTAAGCCTATTTGGGATTTCTGTTCTCTCTTCGGTGTCAGGGGCGGGGCTGCCCTTTCTGTTTCGCTCCTTTGGTCTGGATCCGGCCTTGATGGCCGCCCCCTTCATCACCACGATTGTGGACGTGCTGGGGGTGTTGATCTACTTCTACGTTGCCCGTTTAATCCTGGGAATCTAGCCCTAGCCGCCAACCCCTCCAAGCCCTTGCCGAAATTGGGCTAGGTTGGATCTGGTCTTGTTGCGGATCCCTGCCGGTGTCTGCCCATTCTGTGGATGTCCAGGCGGCTCTGCCGGAGATCGTGGCTCGCTTGCAAGCAGCCCTGGGATCCCTGGGGCTGGGACATCTGCAGGTGCAGGCGCGTCTTTCCGGCCAACGTCTGTTGCTGCGCCTGGAGGGGGATCCCCTCCCGGATCCGGAGCGGCTGCTGCAGGGCCTCTTGCCAACCCTGGAACAACTGGCGCTGAGCTACCGGCAGCGACTGGTGGAGCTGTTCGGCTTTCCTCTGGGAGAAGGGATCCCGGAGTGGCACCGCGAGTGGCGCTACCAGCCGCCGCCCAACCCCAACAGCCCGCTGTACCGTGCCCAACGCGGGGATGGAGAAGCCATCCAGTATGTGCTCAACTACCTGCTGCGCCCGCAAGGGCTCCAGGCCCGCGTCCATCTGCACCCCAAGCTGAGCCTCTTACAGGTGAACTTGCAGGCAGCGGAAGTTCCGGATCCGGCCTGGGCCAAGGATTTTGTGCGGCGGGTCTTGACCCGTCTGGAATGGACCTTTGTGCAACGGCTGCGGCTTTCTGGGCAGAAGCTCGGCTCCTTCTTGCCGGCCTGGAGCCAAGAGTTCGATCTCAAACAGCCCGTCTTTTGGCAGGCTCCCCCGGCCAGGCTTTCTCCCTTTCCCTCTCCGGCAGCCGACACTCTAGATGACGAGCCCTCTCCGCCTTCCCCTGCCCCTCTAGACTAAAGGGCAGGGCTCAGAGGGGTCGGTCATGCGGGTTGTTTTCTTTGGCACGCCGGAGTTTGCCCTGCCTTCCCTGCAGATCCTGTTGCAGCGGCAGTCTTCCTTTGAAGTAGTGGGCTTGGTCTGCCAGCCGGATCGGCCGCAGGGACGAGGGCAGAAGGTGCTCCCGCCGCCCACCAAGGTCCTTGCCCAAGCCCATGGGATCCCGGTGTGGCAGCCTGTCCGGCTGCGGCGGGATGCGGAGGTGCTGGCGGCGCTAGAGGCGCTGGCTGCCGATGTGTTTGTGGTGGTGGCCTATGGCCAAATCCTGCCGCCGGCGGTGCTGCAAATGCCCAGGTTGGGCTGCGTCAATGTCCACGCCTCCCTTCTGCCGGCTTACCGCGGCGCTGCCCCCATCCAGTGGGCCATTGCCAACGGCGAGACCGAGACCGGCGTCACCACCATGCTCATGGACGAGGGCCTGGATACAGGAGCCATCTTGCTGCAGGCCAAGCTGCCCATTGGGCCGGAGCAGACTGGGCTGGAACTGGCCTCCCAACTGGCCCAACTGGGGGCCGAGCTACTGGTGGAAACCCTGGTGAAACTAGAAAAAGGAGAGATCACCCCCATCCCCCAGGATGACTCGCGGGCCACCTATGCCCCCCTGCTCAAAAAGCAGGACTTCCAGCTCGATTGGCGGCGCCCAGCCCAGGCCTTGCACAACCAAATCCGCGCCTTTTCTCCCGACTGCTTTACCGGCTTGCAGGGAAAACGGATTAAGATTGTCCGCTCTGCCGCTCCCCAGTTGCATCCACCCCCTGACCCTCTTCCCCAGGGCAGCCCCGGAGAAGTGGTGGGACTGGCCAAAGGAGAAGGGGTGTATGTGGCTACCGGCGAGGGATCCCTTCTCATCCGGCGGGCCCAACTGCCCGGCAGAAAAGAACAGTCGGCCTGGGACTTGGTCAACGGCGGCCAGCTCAGGGTGGGCATGCGCTTTGAGGCGCTGCCGGATCCCTAGCCCCCCTCTCCCCCTGGGAGAGGGGGGCTAGGGATCCGGC
>NZ_JANSJJ010000106.1:0-864 GCF_047502715.1 Synechococcus sp. H55.10 | reverse complement strand
CCCCCCCCCCCCACCTTTTTTTTCACGCCCAACACGGCATACGACACCTAGTACGGTCTCGGGGGCTCGGAGACGTGAATAAGAGCCAGGCGGGGGGCCATCCACATTCGCTCCGACGCCGTGCGCAAGCACTTGGCCGGGATCCCTCTGCGGCAGCGGGGGGGGCCAGAGGTGTATACGCCCGAGATGACCGACAAGACTTATCGCCGCCTGGTGCAGTTGGGAGTGGAGTTGGCCCTGGAAGGTTACAGCGTGATTCTGGACGCCAAGTTTGACCGGCAAGCGCTGCGGGGCATGGCGATTGAACAGGCCCAACAGTGCGGGATCCCGTTGCGCATCCTCTACTGCCATGCTCCTGAACCTGTCCTCCGAGAGCGCCTACAACGGCGAACACTCCCTTCATCGGGCCCGGGTGAGCTGCTGAACGTCGCCGACATTGCCGATGCCACCGCCGATCTCCTTGCCCAGCAGCAGGCGCAGTGGCAGGACTTTTCCGAGGGGGAGCGGCGTTTTCTACAGGTTTTGGATACCAGCCAAGATTTGCAAGCGCAACTGCAGCGGAGCTAGGTCTCGACTCAAACTGACCAACCTCGGGAGAATGGTTACCAGCAAAGTGCATTCTGCCGTTTCCAGGTTAGAGGCTGGCCGCAGCCCCTGTTAAACAGGGATCCGGATCCCAGGCGGCGGTCAGGTGAAGAGTTTTTCTCTGGGAAGAGAGTTGGGCAAGAATCGAGGCGGTGCAGGAGGAGCCAAGGGTGAGCGAGGTAAGGGCTGAAGATTTACGCCTGATGTTTCTGTTTGAAGGCTTTTCCCCTGAAGTGCTAGAGCCGCTGGCTCGCCAGATGTCGCTGCGCTCCCACCCTG
>NZ_JANSJJ010000105.1:0-866 GCF_047502715.1 Synechococcus sp. H55.10 | reverse complement strand
CAGTTACTCTTGGATCTCAAAGAGAAAATCCTGGACGGGCAAGGCGAAGCGGAAGTGTATGCTCACCTGAGCGGCGCCTTTCTGGGGGAAGAAGACTGACCATGCGGATCCTCTCTCTGGCTCTACAGAACTTCAAGTCTCATGAGGACGCCTTCTTCGAGTTTGAGCCCGGTATCAACGCCATTTGTGGAGAAAATGGAGCAGGCAAGACCAGCATTCTAGAGGCTATCGCCTGGGTTTTGTTTGACTACTGCCCCTACAACCAAGAAGAACTCATCCGCACAGGCGCCAACGATGCGGTGGCTACTGTCCAGTTTATTTCCCAGTGGGATCAGCGCACCTATGACGTTCGTCGCAGTGTCAGCCAGGGATATCGCCTCTTCGATCCGCAATTGAAGCAGCGCCTAGATTACGAGCGCAAGGCAGATGTGCTGGCGTGGCTGAGGCAACATTTGGGCGTGCCCGCTGGTACTGATTTGGCACGGCTCTTTGCCACAACCATTGGGGTACCCCAGGGCACTTTCACCGCAGATTTTCTCAAAACCAGTCGGGAGCGGAAAGAAGTTTTCGACCGCATCTTGAAGGTAGAAGAGTACCAGCAAGTTGCAAAGGATCTGCTGGCAGTTGAAAAATACAGTGAGGCGCAAGTTTTGGCCGTCAAGCATCAAATTGAGCTGCTCGATCAACAGATGCAAGACTGGGATCCACTCCAAGTAGAGCAGCAGAGAATTGAGCAAGAACTGAGGCATTGGCAGGAGCGCTTAAGCCACCATACCCATACCTTGGCCGAGGTGAAGTTGGAGCTGGAGCGGCTGGAGAAGCTGCTTGCGCAAATCCAAACGCTCGACCAGCAAATTGCTCAACTG
>NZ_JANSJJ010000104.1:0-2500 GCF_047502715.1 Synechococcus sp. H55.10 | reverse complement strand
CACGGTACTGGTTCACTATCGGTCACGCAGGAGTATTTAGCCTTACGAGATGGTTCTCGCCGATTCACACGGGATTTCACCTGCCCCATGCTACTCGGGATGCGACCGGCGCCTTCCGGCTTTCGGCTACAGGACTTTCACCTTCTTTGGTGCAGCATTCCAACTGCTTCGCCTAGCCTTCCGGCTACCTTTTGGTCGTCCCACAACCCCGCCCAGCCGTAGCTGGACGGTTTAGGCTCTTTCCCGTTCGCTCGCCGCTACTGAGGAAATCACATTTGTTTTCTTTTCCTACGGCTACTAAGATGTTTCAGTTCGCCGCGTTCGCCCCCTTGGCCTATGGATTCAGCCAAGAGTGACAAGGCTTGCACCTTGCCGGGTTGCCCCATTCGGGCATCTGCGGATCACCGCCTTTGTCCAGCTCCCCGCAGCGTTTCGTCGGTAACACGCCCTTCCTCGCCTCTGCGTGCCTAGGTATCCACCGTGCGCCCTTAACTGACTTGACCACAACCACAAACATCGGTGTTCTACCTGCTTCATGCTTCCACTTTCGGAAGCATGACGCTCTCTTGCTATGCAGTTTTCAAAGTGCTGGCCGGTTCAACCCGGCTAAAGACCTGAGCCCACGCTCAACCCTTTAGCCCGATTGTTCACCTCTTCTTCCCCTCAAGGGCAGCCCTCAAATGGTGGAGGTAAGCGGACTCGAACCGCTGGCTTCTGCCGTGCAAAGGCAGCGCTCTACCTACTGAGCTATACCCCCAATCCAGGGCAACCCACTCCCGCTCCCGTCGCCTCACCTCAACCGTCATCCTCAGACTGCTGGGGCCTTGCTGGGGTGACAGTGGGCCATCCTGGACTCGAACCAGGGACCTCACCCTTATCAGGGGTGCGCTCTAACCACCTGAGCTAATAGCCCGCCCCACCAGAACCGTGGTCAACCCTCGCCTCAACCCCGACCAACCTGGGATAACACTTGGACTGCCTACTCGTCTTGAGTGCTTTCGGCTCCGTCCCCAGTAGGTCTCCCTAAAAGGAGGTGATCCAGCCGCACCTTCCGGTACGGCTACCTTGTTACGACTTCACCCCAGTCACCAGCCCTGCCTTCGGCGGGTGCTCCGACTTCGGGCATGGCCAGCTCCCATGGTGTGACGGGCGGTGTGTACAAGGCCCGGGAACGTATTCACCGCAGCATGCTGATCTGCGATTACTAGCGATTCCGCCTTCACGCAGGCGAGTTGCAGCCTGCGATCTGAACTGAGACGCGGTTTTTGGGATTGGCTCCCGCTCGCGCGTTCGCTGCCCTCTGTCCGCGCCATTGTAGCACGTGTGTAGCCCAGAGCGTAAGGGGCATGCTGACTTGACGTCATCCTCACCTTCCTCCGGTTTGTCACCGGCAGTCTCCCTAGAGTGCCCAACTCAATGCTGGCAACTAGGAACAAGGGTTGCGCTCGTTGCGGGACTTAACCCAACATCTCACGACACGAGCTGACGACAGCCATGCACCACCTGTGTCCGCGCTCCCGTAGGCACCCCCACGTTTCCGCAGGGTTCGCGGCATGTCAAGCCCTGGTAAGGTTCTTCGCGTTGCATCGAATTAAACCACATGCTCCACCGCTTGTGCGGGCCCCCGTCAATTCCTTTGAGTTTCACACTTGCGTGCGTACTCCCCAGGCGGGACACTTAACGCGTTAGCTCCGACACTGACCGGGTTGATACGGCCAACGTCTAGTGTCCATCGTTTACGGCTAGGACTACTGGGGTATCTAATCCCATTCGCTCCCCTAGCTTTCGTACCTCAGCGTCAGTTGAGGCCCAGTTGCGCGCTTCCGCCTCAGGTGTTCTTCCCGATCTCTACGCATTTCACCGCTACACCGGGAATTCCCGCAACCCCTACCTCACTCTAGCCGGCCAGTTTCCAGGGCCTTTCCACAGTTGAGCTGTGGCCTTTAACCCCAGACTTGGCCAGCCGCCTACGTACCCTTTACGCCCAATAATTCCGGATAACGCTTGCCTCCTCCGTCTTACCGCGGCTGCTGGCACGGAGTTAGCCGAGGCTTATTCCTGGGGTACCGTCAATCTTCGTCCCCCAGAAAAGAGGTTTACAACCCAAGGGCCTTCCTCCCTCACGCGGTATTGCTCCGTCAGGCTTGCGCCCATTGCGGAAAATTCCCCACTGCTGCCTCCCGTAGGAGTCTGGGCCGTGTCTCAGTCCCAGTGTGGCGGGCCATCCTCTCAGACCCGCTACGGATCGTCGCCTTGGTAGGCCGTTACCCTACCAACTAGCTAATCCGACGCAGGCTCATCCTTAGGTGGATCGCTCCTTTCAGCTTGCGCCTGTATGGGGTATTAGCAGCCGTTTCCAGCTGTTGTCCCCCGCCTAAGGGTAGATTCCTACGTGTTACTCACCCGTCCGCCACTAACACCCGAAGGTGTCCGTCCGACTTGCATGTGTTAAGCATACCGCCAGCGTTCATCCTGAGCCAGGATCAAACTCTCCGTCTTA